>DASWBR010000093.1:0-23787 GCA_036390495.1 Candidatus Deferrimicrobiaceae bacterium
TACTGCGTGAAGCTGCACGCGGAGTTGAAGAAGGCGGTGGCGAAGGACCCGGAGGCCGCCTTCTACGTGATGCCGTACCCGCGCAACAAGAACGACAAGGCCACCTACAACAAGTGCCTCGCGGCGGTGTGCGCGAAGACGGAGAAGGTCCTCGACGACGTGTACGGGGGGAAGGAAGTGCCCGCGCCGACGTGCAAGAGCACCGCGGTGACCGACACGATCAAACTCGCCGACCGGCTCGGGATCCAGGGGACCCCGAGCCTGGTCCTCCCGGACGGCCGGATCGTCAGCGGCTACATGGAGGCGGACGCGCTCCTGACGCTCTTCAAATAAGGGGAGCCGTCGGGAGCCCTACCGCGGGACCAGTTTCAGGGAGTCACCGGCCTCCCGGTTCAGCAGGAACTCCCGGATCTTGACGCTCACCACCTCGGGCTCCGAGTCCCCCTTCAGCTTCGCCCACTTCGCGTTCTTGACGTCCCCGAGCAGGAACGTCATGGAGTGGTCCTCGAAGTCCTGGGTGTACTGCCCGAGCTTGTAGACTACCCAGTCGATGTTCTCCTTCTTCCCCGTGAGGAAGGTCCAACCGGGCTTCGCCTCGTACCGCTCGGCGTATTTCTTGAGTTCCTCGGGGGTGTCGTCCTCCGGGTCGACGCTGATCGACACGAAGAAGACGTCCTTCCCGAACTTCTCCCCCAGCTTCTCCTGCACGTCGACCAGGTTGTGCATCAGGATGGGGCAGATGTCGGTGCAGTTGGTGTAGATGAAACTGATGAGGACCAGCTTCCCCTTGAGGACGTCCGTGTAGAACTTCACCGGTTTCCCGTCCTGCGTCAGCAGCGGCAGGTCGGTGAAATATTTCCGCTGCTCGTTCTCGTCCAGCCGCTTCGGGACGGACGGCTTCGGGGCGTCCTGCGCCCCCGGCGGGGGGGTCACCGCGGGGCCGTGGGAGTGGGCGTCGTGGGCGAGCGCCGGCGCGCATGCCGGGAACGACAATCCCGTTGTCAGCAGGAACGCCGCGGCCGCCAGGATGGAAACCTTCTTCACGGTCCTCATGACTTTCCGCCGGACTTCCGTTTTTTCGTCAACTCCGTGACCTTCTCCATCAGCTGCTCCGGGGTGGCGAAGCCGTAGAAGCGGGTCCACTCGCCCGTCTTCCCGTCCCCCACGAGGAAGGTCGACGGATGGTCCACGAAGTTGGCGGTGTACAGCCCGAGCCCCTTGAGCACCTGCTCCACGTTCGCCGTCCCTCCCGTCAGGAAGAACCACCCCGGCCGGGCCTCCCACTGCGCGGCGTACTGCTTCATGCGGGGGGGGATGTCGGTCACGGGATCCACGGAGATGGAGACGAGGGCGACGTCACTCCCAAGGCGGGTCCCCAGCTGCTCCTGCAGGTCCATCATGATGGCCCCGAGGATCGGGCAGATCAGTCCGCAGCTGGTGAAGAAGGTGTCCACCACCGCAATCCGGTCGCCGACCACGTCTGTACGGAACCGGACCGTCTTCCCGTCCTGGTCGAGCAGCGGCTGGTCGTCCAGCTTCACCTGCACGGGCTTCGACTCGACCTTCTCCTCGCTTGTCCCCTTTCCCCCGGTCTCCGCAATGCCCGGAAGCGGCAGGCACGCCAGCAGCATCGCGATTACCAGGGCCCCTCCGGGTACCCTCTTTGAACGGGGATTCGCCATCGTTCCCTCTCCTCCCGCGGCATCGGTCCTTTACGTCAGTAAGATGCCGGACACCTTACCGCGGCTCGCGCCACTTCGCTTCCTGGGTCATCTTCCCCGAGCCCGGCTCCACCCGGAGGATGGACGCGCCGACGGCCCCCGCCCGGCGGTTCGGGGAGTAGGTGAGCGGGGGGGTCACGCCGGTCTCCAGCATCCAGACGTTGCCGATCGCGTCCACGAACTTCTCCCGGGTCACGCCCCGCCCCGTCCGCGTCAGCCCTTCCTCCAGGAGGATCGCCCCGGCGTAGGCGATGAACTGGAAGGTCCTGTGGCGCCGGCCCACCCCGTATTTGCTCTCCACCCGGAAGAACGCCTCCATCCCCGGCGACGCCGGGTTCCCCGCTTCGAGGGGGGAGGCGAGGAAGAGACGGTCCCGGAACCCCGCCGGGGCTTTCCCGAGGGCATCCGCGACCATCGGCGCCGGCGCGAGGAACAGGGGGTGCCAGTCGAGCGCGTCCGCCTCGCTGAGGAAGGCGAGCGCCTCCCCGGGGCCCCCGAAGTAGAGGACCGCGCCGGGTCCAACTTCCTTCAGCCGGGCGACCTCCTCCCGGGACGGCGGCTTCCCCGGCCCGAACTCCCGCTCCCCGGCGACCGTCGTCTCCCGGCGCGCCGCCTGCTCCCTCGCCCCCGCTGCACCCCCCCTGCTCACGGGATCGGAGGAGTGGACCAGCGCGATCCGGGCATCACCCGGCTTCATCCGCCCGGCCACGAAGTCCACCATCACCCGCGCCTGGTCCCCCACGGACCCGAAGACGTGGAACGTGTACCGGTCGGTCCAGCCGGCCTCCGGGACGGTCACGAGGGGCGCGACGACGGGGACCCTTGCACCGGTCAGGAACCGGGACGCGTTGTCTTCCGCTGGGACCCCGACGTTTCCGAGGAAGCAGAAGACATCGTCCTCCTCCACTACCTTCCGCGCGGCGGCGAGGGCATCCCCCGGGATGCCTGGGTCGAACGGGACGGGCACGAGGACGAGGGAGCGCTGGAAGAACCCTCCCCGGCCGTTCGCCTCCGCGAAGACCCCGGACAGGAGCGCCCGCACCTCCTCCCCCGCCTCCGCGAGATTCCCCTTCGCGGGAAGGAGGACCCCGACCCGGACCTCGTTGTCCGTCACGCCGGGGACCGGCTCCCGGTCCATCACCTTGATGTAGGCGACGAGGTCCTCGAGGTCCCCGCGGGACATCCTGTACCGCGGGTGCGCCGGGTCCAACGCGTTGCCGGCGGGGTCGACCCCCTTCACGACCGCCGCCATAATCGCCTCGTCCGTGTAGGCGGGGTGGACGCGACCCGTGGGGCGCACCCCCCCGTACTCCTTCGTGAGGTTGAAATACGTGATGTCCGCCGAGCGGACCCCGCCCTCCCTCTGGCCGCCGCCCCCCGCGAGGTGGCAGTTGACGCAGGGGAATCCCTTCCCCGGGGCGCTGATCCCCGAGCCGGAGAGGACGGCGGCGATCTTCCCCTGCCCCTTCCCCTCCATGTAGATCCGCTTCCCGCGCCTCTGCGCCTCGGTCAACCCTTCCGCCGACGCGACGGCCGCCAGGAGGAGGAGGACCGCGCCAGCCCGGGCCGTCCGGCGGATGGTCACTTCGACTCCTTCGGCTCCTGTGCACCCTTCGGCTCTTTCGCCCCGGGGGCGCCCCCGCCGGCCGCATCGCCCTGCTTCCTCACGACCAGGGTGCGGTGGATGAGGGTCTGGTACCCGATCTTCCGCGACGGCACGCCGATGTAGACGTTGTACGCGCCGGGCTCCCGGAACCGGAGGGTTCCCTCGTATACCCCCTCTTCCACCTCCCGCGCGGGGACCTCGGTCCGGTACCTCCCCGGGGAGAGGGAGTACAGCAGCCGGGCGTCAGCAAGCCCCTTCACCGGCCAGCCGGTCAGGGGATCCTTCAGCCGGAAGCGGAACCGGTACTCCTCTTCCAGGACCGCGCCGGGGTCCTCCCGCAGGTACTCCACCTCGTAGACGGCTTCCTTGCGCAGTTCCGGATTCACCCCGGCCGAAAGGGCGAAGCAGTGGACGAACCGGGGGGAGTCCATGAAGAGCGCCACGTCGTACTCCCCCGCCACGGGGACCCGGGCCCTCGCGGTGTAGACGCCGGGCTCCGTCTCCCTCACGCTCCGGTTGATCGTCTCCACCCCCCGGGGGTGCTGCCGGTACCCGGGGAAGCTCCCCGAGGTGAAATTCATCCCGTCCATGTAGAAGAAGACCGTGTTGCTCACGGGGTTCACGACGAGCACCTCGGACTGGCCGGTCACGCTCGCTATTCCGCTTGCGATCCCCAGCCCGGGGGCGTCCTTCGGCGGCCCCGAGCCGACCCCGTAGCTCTGGACCCCCGGCGGCGCGTCCTTCCCCAGCAGGTCCAGGTTGACCATGAAGACCCGCTCCGTCCCGAGGCAGCGGACGTGCGCGAACCCCCGGGTGAGCGCGATCTGGTAGGGGGTCTCCCCCACGGCCACCGTGTACGCCAGCCGGTTGTTCGACGCGTCCACGATGTGGACGGCGTTCTCCCGCGAGTTCAGGATCAGCCCCCACCGGCCGTCCGGGGTGAACCGCATCGGCCCCAGCCCGGGCTTCGCCTGGATCCTCGCGGTCACCTCGTGGCTCTTCCCGTCCACCACGGCGATCGCGCCGTCCTGCCCGTCCGCCACGTAGAGCGCCCGGGCGGCGGCCGAGTATCCCAGCGAGATCGGCTGGGGGCCGACGGGCACGTCCCGGACTTTCCTCCGCTCCCGGACGTCGATCACCGACACCGTGCCGCTTCCACGGTTCGTCGCGTAGGCGAACCGGCTGTCCGTGGAGAACGCCAGCTCGTGGTGCCCCTTCCCGGTCGGGATCGACGCCACCTTCGCAAGGGTCCCGGTGTCGATCGCCGTGACGCCTCCCTCCTTCCCCTCCGGGGCGTCGTTGCCGATCCACAGGAGCTGGCCGTCCGGCTGGAGCGCCGGGCGGACTGCACCCTCTCCGGCATCGACCTCCCGGAGGAGCTTGAACGTCTCGGTGTCCACGACCGCCACCTTCCCGGCCTTGTTCAGGGTGACGTAGAGCCGCTTCTCGTCCGCGGTCTTCGCCCAGTCCGTCCCGGGCTCCCGCAGGCGCACGGTGCCCAGCAGGTTCGTCTTCCCGGCTATGCCGACGAACGGGTCGATCACGTAGAGGTTCGGCTCCTGGTTCATCACCACGATGAAATATCCGTTCAGGTCGAGCATCGGCCGGATGCCGACGATCCCCTGCAGGTACAGCCCCACCTTCTTCCGGCAATCCAGCGGCTCCTGCCCCGGCGCCGCGTCCGGCGGGCGGCTGATGTCCATCCACGCCCCGGGCCGCAGGGAGCGGACCGGGTTCCCCTTCGCCTCGTCGGTCACCCGGAACCGGAGGTCGACGAACTCCCCCTCGACTACCCCCCCGGCCCGTTTCCCCGCGGGTTCGTAGGAGAATTCCACCACCACCCCTTCCCGGGAGAACTTCTCGGCCCGGGCCGGAGCGGGGGAGGAGCCGTTGTCGTTCCCCGCCGCGGTCCGCGGAGCTGCCTGCGCGGCGGGCGGCGAGCCGGCCGTATCCGTAGCCCCCGACCCGGCCGGGGAGGGGCAACTCAGGGCAAGATGCAGGAGCGCTGACGCCAGAACGAGGGGCACCCAGGTGCGGCGGTTATCCCGTTTCACGGTATCGACCTCCCGGAAGGTCGCACGGGGCCGCGGCGGTGCGCGACCGGTGCGGTGACGCGGTACCTATTCTAATTCCCCCGCGGCCCGGCAAGGGACGAAAAAAACCGGGTGCGGCCCGGAGGCCGCACCCGTTCTGTTGAGGGTTGACCGCGAGGTCGCCTTTAAGGGGTCACCGGGTTCACCCGCAGGATCCCCCAGACGCCGCTGGTGCTCCCGAAGGATGCCTGGTCCCGGAACAGGTAGTCGCCCGGAACCTTGTTCACGCCTCCCGCCCCCGGAAGGACGATATCGAAGTGGGACGGGGCGTTCCAGCTCTCCCGCCCGCCCTCGGCGAATCCCTGCGGGTTCGTTCCGATGGCCCGGGAACCGACCAGGGGAACGCTGGCCGCCGTGGTCGGCCACGGATCGTAGAGGGATCCGTGCTCTGGGGCGTTGCACTTGCCGTCCATCCCATACTGATTGTCGCCGCACACGTACGGGTCGCGCTGCCACACGTGCCCGTGGAGGGCGAAGGTGGAGCCGCGGGTCGTGCCGAACGGGTTGGTGATCCGGATCCGCGCCGGGTCGCCGGCGCGCACCTGGAACACCGGGGTCGCCGGGTCGGCCCCTCCGGTCAGCACGTTGCTGAACGCCTGGTGGGCGTTGGGAATATCCCCGTAACATTCATTGGAGGCTGCGGTTCCACAGCCCGCCCCGCCGAACACCGACTGCGGGAGGATGCCGAACCGGAACCACATCGGTTCCACGCCGTAGTTGAGCGCCATCCCGGACGCTTCCTGGCTGTCCTCGGGGATGCCGACCCCCTCGCCGTTCATGTGCTCGACGGGAAGGATGAGTTTCGTAGCGTTGTCCGAATAGTACTGCGTCAACCCCTTGGTCAGGACCAGGGAGAAGTCGCGGAAGGATCCGGATTGTCCATCCGCGCAGGTTGCGCTACCCGGGCAGACCGTGACCTGGGCCCGGCTCGCCCGGAGGATGCCACCACCGGTCTGGTGGTCGAACACCGGAGTGTTGTCGGTCCAGCTCGAGCCTGCCGGCTCGACCACGAGGGCGCCCACGAGCGACTTGGCGCCCTGCTTCACCGTATCGGCGGGGAGGAGGTTCGACCCGCCCAACTCGACCGGCACGGGGAAGAGGGTGTACGTCGCGTTGCCGGTCTTCTTCGCCGACATGTCGCCGGCGTACCAGAAGTACGTCTTCGTCCCGCCGGGCTTGACCGCGTCGTTGGCGGAGTTGGTCCCGACGATCCTGCCGGCATGCTGCGCTTGGTCCACCGCGACGAGCTGCGGCGTCAGGCTCACCCAGCTGGACGGCCGGATGAGGTTGCTGTTGAAGGTCGTGGTGCCTTCCGGGAGGAACCGGTCCCGCTTCACCACGCCCTGGACCACGCTGTACGTCGCCAGGTCCGGGGCGGTGGAGTTGAACCGGGTGACCCCGTTGACGAGCACCGGCTGCAGAGCCGGGAGCCGGTTCGTCAGGTTGACCTGGATGCAATCCCCCGCCGCCGCCCGCAGGACGAGCGGTTCGACCGGGGCACCGGGCTTCAGCCCAAGCAGCGGATTCGCCGGGTTGACGAGGTCCTCCGTCCGCACGTACAGGATGGCCGTCGGGTCGTGGATCGGTCCCTGGTTCGCGACCGTGACGGGTACGGTCCCGCCTTCCGGCACGATCGATCCCTTCACCACGTCGAACCGGTGGTTGTAGACGAGCGTCCCGCCGTTCGGGTTGAGGGAGCCGCCGACCGAGTTGTCCGCGACGAAGTCCCCACCCTTCGCCGGGATGTGCACCCCGAGGGTATTCGGTAACACCTGGTTGGCCAGGACCGCGGTGACGTTGTACACCCGGGGGGGTGCGGCCGTCGGGCACACGCCGCGGTTGCCGAAGATGTTCGCGTTCGCGATGGTGGCCTGGTTGTTCGACGGAGGGTTGTCCGGCAGCGCGTTGAGGTTGCCCTGGCGCCGGTTGTAGCTGCGCAGGATGCCCCACATGCCGCTCCACCACCCGTCGTTGCCCGCGTCCATGCTGTAGGAGTAGTCGGTGAAGGCGACCCCCCTGGCGACGCTGGGCACCACGGGGGCGGTCAGGGTGAACTGCTCCGAGATGCCGCCCGCCTGCGCGTTGCGCCACCCGGAGTTGGGCGCACGGCCGTGGCCGGATCCCGCCTGCAGCCACTTCAGGCCGGTGATTGTGGCGTTGTGCTCCTCCTCGTCCCCGCCGGCCTGCATCTTGACCCGGATCACGTCCCCCGTGTAGGCGCGGACCATCGGGGTGAACGGGTCGCCGGGGCCCACCCCCCCGCGGTTGATCGGGGGCGGGAAGATGGTGCCGTTGATGTTCGCTCCCGCCGCCGGCTGCACGTTCAGCTGCGCGATGGCGCGGTCCGTCCGGGACTGGAGGGCGAACGCGAGGTCTCCCCGCTCGCCGTCCGCCTGCATCCCGGGTTTGCCGTCCGGACCGATCTTGAGCGGGTCGTAGACGCGCAGCCCGACAGGCTCGTGCCGGTAGTTCACGACCAGTATGCCGGGGTCCTGCACGTCGATCGCCTGCGGGCAGGGCCGGGTGAGCAGTGCTACACCGAGGAGCGGATCCACCACGCAATTGACCGCCTCGACCACCAGATCGGGGAACACGGAGGTGTTCTGGAACCGCGCCGGAGGATTGATGGCGAACCGGAAGGCGTCCGCCGCGTTTCCGGTGAACAACGCATTCCCCTCGTTCCCGACCACCGGAGCGTGGGTCCCCGTAGCGGGGTTGATCGTCCCGGCGCCCCGCAGTGGAAGCCCCTTCTGGTTGGCGCCCACGTACACGCCCGCCTCGTATGCGTGCTGGAAGTCGGTGTACTCGAAGTAGAACTCGCGGTACTGCTCGAGCGTTTCGGCCTTGACGTTGGCAAGCTGGCCCGTCTTTTTCGGATGGATCTGCGCCTGCCAGCTCGTGGGACCGCCGTCCCACCGGCACGGGGCCGTGCTCTCCAGGAGCGACGCCGCCGGCATGGTCGGATTGACCGCGGTGTCGCACCCCAGCGCGAGGCCGGTCTCGTTATGCTTCCATGTGGAGCCCGCCGGCTCCGTCAGCGCGGTCGAGTAGAGGCCGATCTGCTGGTGGGTGGACGGGCCGTAATGGTCGTGCGTGAAGATGATCCCGAGGCCGCGGTCCACGCCGGCCACGTTCACCACCGGGTCGAAGAACCACCGCTGCATCGTCGTCCGGGCCCCCAGCCAGGCCTGCGCGAAGGTGTTGTCTGCCGGCAGCGTGCCCAGCGGCGCGCCGTCGAGCGCCGTGGCCACCGACGCGAAGTACGGGTGGGGGAGCGCCTCGGGGCAATCAACCGTCCCGTTGCGCGGATCCGCCGTGGCGCAGGCGTTGAACGTCCGGATCGCGTGGATCCTCTCCCGCACGGCGCCCGGGGAGAGCGTGCCATCCTCGTAGTTCCAGCCGTTCGCCGCGCCGTCCGTCGTGGTCAGGTCCCACTTCGGAAGGTGGATGTGCTGCGAGATGATGTCGGTCGGCGTCCGGACCTGGTAGTCGTCCATCACGTACACTTCCGGCACGAGGTTGGAGTTGTGGTAGATGGCGCAGTCGAATGTGTCGAACCGCATGACGAGCGGCTCGGGAGCCTTCGCCTTGTTGATGACCGGGCCCACGTCCTGCCAGAGGGCCACGATCCGCTGCTGCGGGTAGTGGTACCCGACCTTGTTCAGGACCGCGTCGAACTGCATGAAGGTTCCCTTGTAGATCCGGGGGGTGTCGGAGTTGAAGACGCTCCTGCCCGTGACGGCAAACGGATATCCGTCCACGGTCGGGTCCCCGCTGAAGAAGTTGCCGGTCACGCCGGCGTGAAGGACGTCCCCCTTGTCGTCTATGCACGGGTTGTGGAACGGGGCGCCCACCACGGGCCCGCCGCCGCCGTTCGTACGGAAGCCGGCGGTTAAGGTTGCCGGGTCGCCGTTCGGAAGGAAGGTGTCGTGGTGCAGCCGCGCGTGGAACGCCATTGCCACCTGCTCCACGTCCGTCCCCTCCTCGGGGTAATACATCGGCTTCGCCTTGTGGACCTCCTTGCTGAAGTCGATCGCGCTTTCGATCGACGTGGCTTCCCCGCCGGCCGCGGACCCTTCGAGGGAGTGCCGCGGGAGCCCGCCGTCCCATCCGTCGGCCTGGGCCAGATTCACGGTCTTGTACAGGTTATCGATTCCGTATTGAGGAACGTTGACCGTCGGAAGGGTAGCGGTTGAGCGCAGCATGTCCAACGGCGGGGTCGGGGGACGCTGCCCGACGATGTGCTCGATCCCGGCGACCCAGAACGGGAATCCGGGGTTCTTCGTCCGGTCGACGACCAGCGCGTTGCTGCCGACGGGGACTACCGCGCCGGGTTGCGTCGCGTGGAACAACGAGGCGGTCGTCGTGTTGACGTTCGGCACCACCGCCACGTCGCCCCCCATCGGCGCCATCGGTTTCCCGGGGAGAGGGACCACCGCGGGGATGGGCGTCCCCGCCACGATCTCGCCGTCCGGGTACGCCTTGACGCGGGCGAATGCGGGAACTCCAGACCCTTCGATCCCCGCCTTCGGGTGGAAAGCCGGCGTGGTGTCCTTCAGCGCCCACGGCGTCGTGTGATACCCCTGCGGCGCGAAGACGTCGCCGCCCACGAACGTGACGCCCGACGCGGCGAGGATCGTGCCGGTCTGCATCGTGTCGTTGTGCCGCCAGTGGTACCACATCCCCTGCGCGAAGTGCGGATAGAAGTGGCAGTGGAAGATCGCGTCTCCTGCGCTCTTGTTCCGGTTGCCGGACCCGCCGTTGTTGATCTCGTAGGTGTACCCGATCCCGGGGCCGATCCCCTGGGCGTCGAGGTAGTTGCTGTTGTCGTCGTTTGGGTTGTACAGCCACTGGTGGTTGTGCAGGTGGAAGACGTGCTGCTCCTTCCCTATGTGGGTGTTGCGGAACTTGGCGAAGTCCCCGGTGTAGCTGTGGTGGATGTTCGCCGGGTCTTCCGCCCCGATGGCGTACGTCGCCTTCGGGCCCTGCGCCGTCGCCGCCGGAGCCACCCCGGGCAGGAGGGTTTCGAGGCCCGCGTTGGCCGGGACGTTGACGGTCATCGCCGGGTCGCCCACGGTGTAGGAGGTCAGGAAGAACTCCTCGTAGGCGCACGTCAGGCAGTCGTGCATCGGCCCGACGCGGAGCCGGTTCGCGATGATCTCCGATCCGATGCCGCCGGAGCCGTAGTTGATCATGAAGCCGTCCTTCACCCCCGCCAGGACGTACTTGAATACGGGTGACGTCACGAAGAAGCCGGGAAACGCCTGCGCCGCGGCCGGCTCGTCGTGCCAGACGCTGGCGAACTCGCGGAACGGCTCGAGCCGGTTCGGCAGCAGCGGGTTCCGCTTGCCGGCACTCTCCAGCGGGTAGGTGGAGGTCGGAAACATCCCGTCCAGGGTCGTCGCTCCGGACGGGCCGTAGGCGACCACGGCGTTGATCTCGGAGTGTACGATCTCGCAATGGGTGGCATCCGTGCACTTCATCATGTTCAGGATCGGGAGGCCGGCCTTGCCCTCGGCAGCCCACACCGATGCCGTGGCGTCCGGGTTCGTGGCCGGATAGACCGCCTCATAATTGATGATCGGGTGGCCGTCCGGGGTTTTTTCACCGCCGTCCAGGACCCCGTTAAAGTTGATGTCGGCCGCCAGCCGCATCTCCTCCTCGAAGACCTGGCTGCGGTAGATTGCGGAACCCCTCGGTTCCACGACGACCTGTCCGAAGAGCCCAAGGGACGAATGCCCCTGGTTGGCGTCGGAGCCGAAGGTGGCGCCGTCGCTCTTCACCAGGAAGACCCCTTCCTTCTCCGCGTACAGCGTGTAGCTCCGGGTCCCCCCTTGAGGGACGAGGCTGCCGTAGACGGCATCCGCGCCGGGCGCAAGGTGGTTGTTCCCCACCATGCTGCTGTCGTCGTTGATGCTGTTGACCAGCTGCATCCCGGAGACGTGGAACCCGACCGTCCGGTCGGCGACCTGCTCATCGACGAACACGTCGACCTGGTTGCCCGCGGCGGTGACTTTCGGGAGATTGAGCGGATTGGCGAGCGGGTCCAGCAGGTTCTCCAGATTGACCGTCAGGCAGTCCCCGATGCGCACCCGCAGGACCAGCGGCCGGTGCCGCTTGTCGCCGCGCAGGTCGAGCTGACCGGGGGTGGGCACCCCTCCACCGGTCAGGGTGAGGTTGCTGTTCACGTTGATCACGTCCCGCTTCAGCGCGAACATCATCCCGTTGACGTTGCTCGTCCCGAGCCGGTTGTAGACCAGCGGCTTGTCGAAGGCTACGACGTCCGCCGTCACGAACCGCTCGCAGACATCCGTTGGTGCCGCCTGGCCGTCGGTTGCCGCGATGACGAGGAGAAACGCCAGCGCGAGCGACGCTGCGATTCCGATAACAGACCGATGCTTCATGGCCCCTCTCCTTTCCTACGGGTGTGACCCGCATCCGGTGCTGCCGTTGTCGTTTTCCATGCCGTCGTTGTCCATGTCGTCCTCACGCCACGGCCTTGCCGAAGATGGTGTCGATGCGTCCAACCAGCTCTGCCGGCTGGAACGGTTTTTCCATGTACTCCACGCAGCCGGAAAGGGAGAGCCCCCGGAGCGCCTCGGGATCGAGGCAGCCGGAGACCACGAAGACCGGAACCGGGACGTCGTTGCGCTTCAGCAACTCGACGAGCTCGGCGCCGTCGAGGTTCGGCATCCGCAGGTCCGTCACCAGCAGGTCGATCGGGGTCCCTTCGTCCTTGAACCGGACCAGGCCGTCCAGCGCGTCCAGGCCGTCCATCGCCTCGCTGACCCGGTACCCCGCCATCCGGAGAGCGAGCCCTGCGGAAAAGCGGAACCCCGGCTCGTCGTCCGCCAGCAGGATGTGTTTCCGTCCGGTCAACCGGGCCTCCCGATAAGATTTTCGTGACCACGTCTCTTTCAACACCCGTGCCAGTTCGTCTTGTAAGGAAATTGTCTTTTATTTTCAATTTGTTGAAAGAATTCTTCCCCGCGTGCGGGTTTCCGGCAGTCAGGAGCGGCAGGAAAAGAGATTTATCGTTCAGAAACAAATAGTTAGATGGCAATCCCGGCGGAACAGGCGAGGGGATGGGTGATACTTCCGTCTCACCCCGTGCGCCCGGTTTCCGGTAACTTGCGGTTCAGGAAAGAGAATTATTCCACGCAACAAAGGACTGGGGAGCAACTTCCGTCGCACCCTTGCGGGAGGGAGGTATTCCTGAGGACGGGCGAAAACGGTGGGTTACGGGGAATCGCCTTGCAATATCTCCCGAAGGCGCCGCACGAGGTCATCCGGGGAGAACGGCTTCTCGAGGTAGTCGGTGCACCCTTTCTCGGCGAGTTCGGAGACGAGGGCCTGGTCGCCGAAGCAGGTGATGGCGCAAAGGGCCGCGTCGACCCCGCGCTCCCGAAGGGCGTCGATCAGCTCGATCCCCGACATCACCGGCATCCGGATGTCGGTGATAACCAGTGCCACCGGGTCGCCGGCGTCGCGGGCCGAGAGGATCTTCTCGAGGGCCTCCCCGCCGTTCCCCGCCTCGCTCACCCGGTACCCTCCGCGCCGTAGCGCCACCACGGCCCCGAAACGGAAACCGTCCTCGTCGTCGACGATCAGGATGTGAGGGGCGGGCGGCTCCACGCGGCTACTCCCCTTGCGGGTCCCCGCTCTTCTTGGCCCGGGAGTTCCGCACTAACCGCTTGTTCAGCGCCTGCCGGGTGATGCCGAGGAGGGAGGCGGCGATCCCCTGGTTGTTCCGCGACCGCGCGAGCGCCTCCGAGACCAGCTGTTCCTCCGCCTCCTTCAGGGTGGGGAGGCGGGGCATCTCCCCGAACAGGCCCGTCGGGCCCGCAGGGACGGAAGAATCCACATTGGCCGACTCCTCGGGCGGCGGGGACGGTTCCCTCGAACCGACCGCCTTGCGGAAGCTGTCGAGGGAGAGCACGCCCCCCCTGTGGCGGACGACCGCGTCGGACACCAGCATCCGCAGCTCCCGGACGTTCCCGGGGAAGTCGTACGTGGAGAGCAGGGTGTACAGCTCCGCGGGCGGCGTGGGTTTCCGCTTCCCTTCCGCCGTCGCCGCCCCGGAGAGGAACGCGTCCACCAGCAGGGGGATGTCCTCCTTCCGTTCCCGGAGCGGCGGGAGGTGGACCTTGTGCCCCGAGAGCCGGTAATACAGATCCCGCCGGAACTTCCCCTGCGAGAGGAGCGCCTCGGGGGAGAGGTGGGTGGCGCAGACGACCCGCGCGTCGCTCTCCTTCGGGACGTCTGAGCCCAGTGGGTAATATTTCCGCTCCCCGATGAGGCGGAGCAGCTTCACCTGGGACGTCTCGCTCAGGTCCCCGATCTCGTCCAGGAAGAGCGTCCCCCCGCCGGCCCGGGCGATCAGCCCCTCCCGCGCCTGGTCCGCCCCCGTGTACGCCCCCTTCCGGTGGCCGAAGAGGGTGTCGGAGAACATCGCGTCGTCCAGCCCCGCCACGTTCACCGCGACGAGCTCCCCCCGACAGCCGCTCAGGGCGTGGATGGCCCGGCCGACGAGCTCCTTCCCGGTTCCCGTCTCCCCGGTGACCAGCACCGGGTGGCGGGAGGGGGCGATGACCTCGACGTACTGGAAGGCGGCCAGCATCTTCCGGCTGCGGGTGACGAACTCCCCGAAGGCGGAAGGGTTCCGGAGGTCCCCCGAGAGGAAATGCTCCTTCAGGGATTCGACCTCGGCCTGCAGCGACCGGACCTCCATCGCGCGCCGGATGGAGGAGACGAACCGGGCGGGCTCCACCGGTTTGACGAGGTAGTCGAACGCGCCGGCCCGCATGCACTCCACGGCGATCTCCACCTCGTTCCGGCCGGTCATCACGATGACGGGGAGCTCCGGGTGGCGCTCCTTCAGCCTCGGAAGCAGTTCCCGGCCGGAGAGGTGGGGCATGGTGAGGTCGATGATCACCGCGGCCGCCTCGCGCCCCTCGAGGAACGGCATCACCTGCCGGCTGTCCTCGACGGTCGCGACCTGGGGAATCCCCGCGGCGCGCAGCGTCACGCTGGAGGAGAGGAGGAACTGCGGGTCGTCGTCCACGAGCAGGACCAGGGATTCGCGGGGCGACGGGCTGTCCACCGGTTACCCCCCGAGGAATGCGATCGGGCCGGCCTTCGCCGGGCCGGCCTCCGCGCCCGCGCCGATCGCGGGCAGGCGGACGATCGCCCGGGTCCCCTTCCCGACCTCGGACTCGAAGGAGAGGGAGCCGCCATGCTCCTTGAGGATCGAACGGCTGATCGAGAGGCCGAGCCCCAGCCCGCCGCTGTCCAGGCGCGTCGAGAAGAACGGCTCCGCGATCCGCGCGAGGACCTCGGGGGACATTCCCATCCCCTCGTCCGCCACCACCACTTCGACCTCCCCGGTGCCGGGATTCCGGCCGGTGGTCACCTTCAGCCCGGCCTGGTTCGAAGGGAGCGCCTGGAGGGCGTTGTTCAGCAGGTTGATGACCACCTGCTCCAGCTCCTGCGCAGAGCCTGCGACGGGGGGGAGCCCCTCCGCGTAGAAAGCCTCGAACCGGTGCGTCGCCTTGATGATCTCGTGGTTCAGGATGGCGACGGCGGTCCGGACGACGTCGTTCACGTCCACCGGCACGTGACCGCGCGACTTGTCCTGTCGCGTGAAATCCTTCAGGTTCGCCACGATCCCCTTGATCCGGGCGGACGCGCCGGAGATCCCCTCCGCGAGCCGGTGGACCACCTCCCGCATCTCCGAGTACGGCAGCCCCCCCAGCGGGAAGTCGCCGTTCTCCCGGAAGTGCGCGTCCAGCACGGGCTTCGCGTCCTTCCACGCAGAGAGGATCATCGGGGCGTTGAACATGATGAGATTGTTCGGGTTGTTCACCTCGTGGGCGACGCCCGAGACGATCGTGCCCAGCGACGCCATCCGGTTCGCCTGGATGAGCTGCGCCTGCTGGTGCTTCGCCTCCTCCTCCATCTGCACGCGCGCGGTGATGTCGCGGATGGAGCAGTACGCCACGTGCCCGCTGGCCAGCTGGACCGACTTCCCCCGGATGGAGACGATGACCCGGTCGCCGTCCCGGCGGAAGTGGTCGAGCCGGGGGAGGCTCAGGCCCGAGCCGGGTCGGATGCTCGCGACCGCTTCCGCGAACCCCTGCACCTCCTCCTTCGGGACGAAAAGGGAGACCCCTTTCCGCAGCAACTCCTCCCGCGGGAAGCCGTACAGCCTCTCTGCGGCCGGGTTGACGTCGACGATCCCGGACGAGCCGCTCCGGAAAAGGAAGAGCGGCTCCTCGTTCTGCTCGAAGAGCTGGCGGAACAGCTCCTCGCTCGAACGAAGCATCTCCTCCGCGCGTTTCCGCTCCCCGACGTCCCGGTCCACGCCTCGATAGCCGAGGAACTCCCCGTCCGGCCCGAAGAACGGCGTGCCGCTCGTCTCGAGCACCACGTAGCGTCCGTCCCGGTGCCGGTTGATGTTCTCCATCCCGTGAAACGGCTCCCGCCGCGCGAGGATCTGTCCGAAAACTTCCGCCAACCGCCGCGCCTCGAACGCGGGCATCAGGTCGAAGGGGGTCTTCCCGATGATCTCCTCCGGCTCGTATCCGAGGAGGTCGCGGACTCTCGGGCTCACGTAGGTGTACGCCCAGTTCCCGTCGATTTCCCACACCCAGTCGGAGACCGTCTCCACGAGGTTCCGGAATTTCTCCTGCGCCTCGCGGAGGCCTGCCTCGCTCCGGAGAAGCGCCTCATCGGCCTCCTTGCGCACCGTGATGTCCTCCCGGACCCACAGCATCCCAGAGTCCCCCCCTTCCGCCGTGCGGATCGGGGAAACCGAGGTCGACTCACAGTACGGCTCGCCGTTCTTCCGCCGGCACCAGAACTCCCCGCGCCAGGTGTTGCCGGCCCGGACCGACGCGAAGATCTCCTCCTTCTTTCCCGGGAGGACCCCTTCGGGACAGGAGAGGGGTCTTCCGAGGATCTCCTGCGCGCTGTACCCGGTCATGAAGGCATGCCGCGGGTTCACATATTCGACCGTTCCGTCGGGGGAGGTGATGACGATCGCGGAGGGGGACTGCTCCACCGCGAGGAGGAGCTTGCGGAGCTTGAGTTCCTCCGCCTTCTTCGTCTCCGTGATGTCGGCGAAGGAAGCGACGATTCCCACCATATCCCCGGAAGCGTTGAGCAGGGGGGCCGCGTTCGAGGTGATGAAGATCCTCTCGCCATCCCGGCGCCGCAACCCGACCTGGCAATCGTTCACCGGCATCCGGGTCGCCTTCACCCTGTCGATGGGGCTTTGTCCCCGCGGAAACGGGGCCCCGGACGCGTCGGTGCGGTCCCAGGACGGGTCGTCGTTGCGCATGCCGACGATGCTCCCCCGCTCCATGCCGAGGATGCGCTCCGCGGCGTGGTTGGCGAAGGTGATGATTCCCTCTTCGTTGCACACCATGATGCCGCTGGCGTTCGTCTCGAGGATCCGGGCGAGGCGGTCCTCGCTCTCCCGGAGGGCGGTCTCGTTGGCTCGGATCGCCTTGTGGGAACGGGCGGTCAGGAGATAGACGATGACGGAGGTGACGCCGACGTAGGCGATGTCCTCGACCCACTCCGCCACCTGGCCGTGGAAGAATAACAGGCCGATGACGATCCACAGCACGCCGCACAAAATGTAGCACGCCGTGATCCAGAGGTGGGATCGCCCCCCCCCAAGCCACTTCGATGCCGGATTCGGTTTCCTGTCCCGTGAATGAAACGGACTCAATCGCCTCTCTCCAACCAGGGGCCGGGGTACGGCCGGCGGGATTCGCCCCCTTAGTGTACCTTCCTTTCCCGTTCATTTGGATACCTCTTTCGATACGGAGGTTTCCGGCGGTACACTGTTTCCATGGATTTCCAGGCCCTCCTCCATGCCGGCTCCCCCGCCGCCTACGCCATCGCGTTTCTCGGGGGGCTGGCGACCAGTTTCACCCCCTGCGTCTACCCCATCCTTCCGGTCACGGTGGGGTACCTCGGTAGCCGCGCCGCGGGGTCGCGGGGCGGGACGGTCCTCCTGTCGGCCACGTACGCCCTCGGGATGGCGCTGACGTACGCTGCCCTCGGGATGGCCGCCGGCCTCACCGGCCAGGTGTTCGGCGAGGTGACGGCCCACCCGATCTCCTACATCGTCGCGGGGAACGTCTGCATCGTGCTCTCGCTCGCGCTGTTCGACGTGTTCCAGATCCCGACGCCGGCGTTCCTCTCCCGCCTATCGGGCGCGGGGAACCGGTCGGGCGGCGCCTTCGGGGCGTTCCTCGTGGGGGCCGTCTCGGGGATCATCGTCGGGCCGTGCACCGCCCCGGTGCTCGGGGGGGTGCTCCTCTACGTCGGCTCCCGCGGGAACCCGCTCTTCGGCGCGACGCTGCTGTTCACCTTCGCCCTCGGATTGTCGCTGCCCCTCGTGGCGCTGGGGGCGTTCGGCGGGCTGCTCGGGCGCCTCCCCCGGTCGGGGGCGTGGCTCGTGCGGGTGAAGAAGGGGTTCGGGGTCGTGCTGCTGCTGGCGGGAGAGTACCTGCTCCTCGAGGCGGGAAAAAGGCTGATCTGAAACGCGCGTTCCGCGGGGGCCATCGAAACCGGGGGAGGAGAGTCCGAATGCGGCCACGTCACGCCATTGCCATTTTGCTCTTCCTCCTGTGCGGCGCCGCGCTCGCGGGGCCGGACCGGGTGGGGGGAGCCGCGGCCTCTCCCCCGGCAGGGGGCCCGGGGGCGGGGAGCCCCCCGGACTTCACCCTCCCCTCGCTGGACGGACAGCCGGTGACGCTGAACCAGTTCCTGGGGAAGAAGCCGGTGCTCCTGGTCTTCTGGGCGACGTGGTGCCCGGAGTGCAAGGCGGCGATCCCGGAGATCAACTCCCTGCACGGCGGGCCGCTGTCGGGGAAGCTCCAGATCCTCGGCCTCGACTTCCGGGAATCCCGGGAGAAGGTTGCCGCCGCCGTGAAGTCCCGCGACATCCGCTACCCCGTCCTGCTCGACGAGAAGGGGAAGGTGGCGCGCGCCTACGGCGTGGTCGGCATCCCCACCTACGTCCTCATCGGCCGGGACGGGAAGGTGGCCTACCGGGAGCACGTCCTCCCCGGCGACATCTCCCGGTACCTGTAAACGGCGGGGGACACCCCTTGTTCCCTCATCGGAAAGAACAGGAGTGTCCCCCTCGAATCACTGCTGCGGCGGCTTCGCGGGGGGGATGTTCTTCGCCGGGTCCGGTACCGGGAGCACCGGCTCGGCCTTCAGGCGGAAACCCTGCGACTCCCGGATGCGCGCCTTCAGCTGCGACACCCGCTCCTCGAAGTCCCGGCTGAACTGGATCCCCTCGTCCACGCTCCGGATCACGCGCGGGGTGATGAAGATCAGCAGCTCGTTCCGGGTGACGCTGTCCTCCCGGGATCCGAAGATCCACCCGAGGAGCGGGATCTTGTAGAACCACGGCAGCCCGCTCCGGTCGAGCGACTTCCGCTCCTTCACCAGCCCGCCCAGCACGATGCTCTGGTCCTGGGAGGCCACGAGGTTCGTGCTGATGCTCCGCTTGAAGAAGGTCGGGTTCGACTGGCCCGCGGACGAGCCGACGACGAAGTCGCTCACCTCCTGCTCGATCTCCAGCGTCACCAGACCGAGGTCGTTGATGTACGGCACGAAGGTGAGGATGACGCCCACGTCCCGGTACTCCACCGAGGTGGTCGTCACAGGCGGGTTCGTGTTGGTGTTCAGGACCGAGGTGGTGATCGGGATCTGGTCCACCACGTTGATCTTCGACTTCTTCCCGTTCGTCGCGATGACGCTGGGCGAGGAGAGGACCGACGCCCGGCCGTCCTCCGCCAGCGACCGGAACGCCGCCGTGAGGCGGTTCGTCTTCTCGATCACGTAGCTGAAATTGCTCAGGAGGAAGCCGGGGGCCAGGGTGGCGGTCTGGGCGACCCCCGCGTTGGTCCCCTGGTACTTCCAGTCGATCCCCAGCTTCAACTCGTCCTTGAGGTTCACCTCCCCCACCAGGACCTCGAGGAGAACCTGCTGCGGGTAGACGTCGACCGTCTTGAGGATCTCCAGCGCTTCCGCGTATTCGGAGAGGCTCGCGCGGAGGATCAGGGAGTTCGTCGCCTCGTCCGGGATGATGTCGAACGGCTGGGAGGAGCCCTCCCCCTCTCCTTTCCCGTCCTTCACGGCCTTCGCCAGCGCCTGGGCGGCCTGCCCGACCGTCCCGGCGGATGTTTGCGGCGCTCCCTGCCCGGCCAAGCCGGACGGTTGTTGCGCCTGGGAGGGGAACGACGCCTGGCCGGGCATCCCCACGCCCACGATCGGCCGGAACTCCGTCGCCTTGTCCGCGACCACCGGGGAGGTCCGCTTCGGGTAGAGCCGCTCCAGGACGGCGGCGATGTCCTTGACCCGCCCGTACTTCACGCGGTACCGGTGGATCTGCCGCGAGGCGCCAAGCCCCTCGCGGTCCAGCTCGCCGATCCACTTCTCCACGTCCTGCATGGTCTTCGGGGAGGCGCTGACCACGAGAAGCGAGTTCAGGCGCGGGATGGGGACGAAGTTGATCCCCGCCGGCTTCGCGCCCCGGGCGGAGGAGAAGTCGAGGGCGCCGAAGATGTTGTCGAGGTTCTTCGCCATCTCCTCCGGGTCGAGGACCCTCAGCTTGAAGAGCTTCATCCCCGCGGCGCGGAACACCTCGGAGTCGAACAGCTCCACCAGGCGCGCGACCTTCTCCACGTTCGCCACGGTGTCGGTCACCAGCAGGATGTTCGCGCGGGCGACCTCCACCGCCTCGCCCCCCTGCGACAGGAACGGCTTGATGACCTTCGCCATCTCGGAGACGCCGATGTACTGCAGCGGGAAGGCGCGCAGGATCACCTGGTTGGGCGGTCCCTTCGCCCCCCTGTCGTCCGGGAACGAGGGGAGCAGCGGCTCCATCTTCGCCTCGGACATGGGGACGATGTGGTACGTGTCCCCCTCCTTCACGGCCGTCGCGCCGTTGACCCGCAGGATGGCGAAGAGCAGGTCGAGCGCCCCGTCCTTCCTCACCACGCCCTGCGTGTGCACGTTGACGACGCCGCGGACCCTCGGGTCGATGATGTAGTTGATCCCCGCGGTGCGCGCGAGCGTGTGGATGACCTCGTAGATGTCGGCGTTGTTGAACTTGACGAAGAAGCCGGCGCCGGTCGGGGCGACGACGGCCGCGGGCGCCGGGGGAGGCGCCGGAGCGGGCGCGGGGACCGCGGGCACCGGGGGAGGCACCGGAGCGGGCGCGGGGACCGCGGGCGCCGGGGGAGGCACCGGAGCGACTGCAGGAGCCGGCGAGGGCACGGCAAGGGCCGGCTCGGCCGGGGTCGCGGGCCCGGTCTCCTGCGCCAGGAGTACCGGCGCGGGCTTTCCCCTGCCCGTATCCGTAAGGGGCGGCGGTCCGGGGCCGGACGCCAGGGCGTTTCCCGCCGCCAACACCACAACGACGACTCCCCACGCGATTCGTCTCATGCCTTCTCTCCTGTTCCGCATCGTTATCGTCACCTTCATCGACTGGCCGTCACCGCCTGCCGGGAATGTACCGCGGGGACACGCCCGGCGACGGGGGGGCGGTCCTCGGGGGCTGGACGGGGACCGGAGGCGTCACGCCGGTTCTCGAAGGCGGCGCCGGGACGGTCGAGGGGGCGGGAGGTGCGCCGGGAACCGCGGCCGGCTGCCCCGGTGCCGCCTCCTTCCGGGGTGCCTCGGTCCGGGCGGCTGCGGCAGCCGGCGCCCCTGCGTACAGCGGGAGCAGGAACTCCCGGTCCTCCGCCGTGAGCGCGAGGCCGTCTGTCCGCACCTCCTTCACCTTGAATCCGGGGAGGTCGTCCCCCGCCTTCACCTCCCACCGCTCGGCGCGCGCGCTTCCCGCGCCGCCCTTGCTCACCACGACCCCCCGCATGTCGTCCCCGACGGACAGGACCCCGATCAGCGAAAGCCGGGACAGTTCCGCCTCGAAATTCCTCGTCGGCGCCGTGGAGGCCGCCTCCGAGTAGGGCCGGCGGTCCGACCGGAAGAGCGGGCGGTTCTTCACCCCCGCGACCGCCGTCGCGGTTTCCGGCGGCGGTGGGGGATCCGGAACCGGGGCGCCGGGCTGCCAGCCGGCCCCGGCGGCGCGGGACGCGTTGTCCCCCGCCGGGACGGGGGCGTCGAGCGCTCCCTGCGTCCGCCACCCGAAGAAGGCCGCCAGCAGGGCGAGGGCCAGCGCGAGGAGGTACGGTTTCCTCATTCCTCCCCCCCGCCCGCCGTCTTCTCGTCGACCGGGGCCGTGGAGAGCCCCGCAACGACCATCGAGACGGCGACGACCTCCTTCCGCTGCATCGTCGGCGCGTAGTAGGCGCCGGCGTTGGCGGTTAGCTTCCGGACGCGGAGGATCTTCGGCTGCCTCGCGATGTCGGCGAGGAGGAGCGCGAGCCCCTCGGTCGACGTCTGGATCTCCAGCTGCACCGCCACCTCGGCGTACGCCCCCTTCCGCACGGGCGCAAGCCCACGGATGGACGTCACGCGCGTGTCCGGCCCCTGGGTGAGCGGCCTCAGGAGCCCCTGGAGGAATACGCCCGCCGCGGAGGTGGTCTCCCCGGCGAGCAGCCCGTCCTCCCACTTCTCCAGCTGCTGCAGCTGGAGGAACAGCTCCTCGTCGATCCGGTCCTGGCCCTGGCGGATCGCCTCGTACCGGGCGATCGTGGCGAGCCGCTGGGGGATCGCCGCGCGGTTCCGCAGGTACTCCGCCCGGGCCGGCAGGATCCCCCACTTCGCGGCGGCGAACCCGGCGACGCACAGGAGGCACGCGACCACGAGCGCCTTCTCGCGGGAGGAGAGCGCCTGGAGGCGCGCGGCGAGCGTCCCGAGGGGGTTCATCGCGTCCCCCCGGCGGGGGGCGGGGCGGCGGGCGGCGGCACGTACTCCCCGCGGATCTTGAACCGCTCGAGGTTGTCCGCCTGCCGCGTGATCGGGGCGGCGAACTCCACGGAGCGGAACCGGCCGTCGCGGGTCAACGCGGGGAAGATCTCGGCCGCGGAGGAGGAGAGCCCCTCGAGGTCCACCTTCGGCCCGTCCACGCGCAGCGAAAGGATCCAGGACCCGTTCGGGACCCGGTCGGTCAGCTCCTTCAGGATCTGGAGCGTCTCCCCGGCGGTGGCCATCTCCTCGCGGAGGACCGTCACCTTCGCCAGGGTCTCGTCCAGGTCGGCGATCGTCTCCTCGTACGCCTCCGCGTGGGGGCGGAGGGCGGCGATCTGCGCGTCGAGCCGCCGGAGGTCGGCCTTTGCCTTCCACGCGATGGCCGCAGGCCACGCGGCGCCGAGGGCCACCGCGGCGGCGGCGGCGACCGCGATGGCGGCCCGGGCCAGGCGGGACGCCTCCCCCGCGCGCTGCGGGGCGAGCAGATCGAGGCTCTTCCCGGCCGCGGCGGCACCGAACGCGCAAAGGAACGGGAACGGGTCGGCGGGGCCTTCCGGCCCGCCGGGTACGGACAGGGCCGTGGCGGCGTGCGGCATCCCCTCCCTCGCCCGGAAGGAAACCTCCGCATCGCCCGGCCGGAACTCGCCGGCCGTGAACCAGCCGGCGGGAGCCAGCAGCTCCACGCACGCGCCGCCGGGAACGGAGGGCGCGTCGGTCAGCCCCGACATGGCGAGGGACAGGCCTTCCGCCGCCGCCGACTCCGGGGACGCCGGGCGGCTTCCGCAGAACAACGCCTCCCCGCCCGAGAGGACGGTGCACTCCACCTGCCCGTCGATCCGCCGGAGGACGGCCGAAAGGGCCCCGCCATCGGACGGCTGCGGGACGCCGAACCGGGGAAGGGCGGCGGCGGCGGCCCACGCTGCGGGGACCGCGGCCCCCAGCGTGAGCCCCACCCGGGACACGGTCCCTTCCCAGCGGTCGAGGAATTCGAGGGGCGCGGCCGCCACGACGAGCCGGACCTTGCCGTCCCGGGCCGTGTCGGGAAGCCTGCGCCAGGAGTGACGCAGCGAGGACGGCGCCAGGGGGAACAGCCGCTCCAGCTCCAGCCCGACCGCCTCCCGGAGGTCCTTCTCCCGCATCGGGGGGAAGACGGCGCGGGCCATGTGGACCCGGTCCGCGGGAACGACCAGTACCGCTTCGGCTCCCACGAGGCCGTTCCGCGCGACGAAATCCCCGAGGACGCCTTCCGCCTCCCCGAAGCGGGCGTCCCCCCGCTCGGCGCGGAACTCGTGCAGCAGCGGCGGCGCGGTCACGGACGTTCCGCCGATCCCGGCCCGGAGCGCGACGACGGCGAGACGCCCCCCGGACGGATCGATCCCGACGATCCCATGGAACCGCCTCACCCCTCCACCTCCCGCGGGGCCTGGTCCAGCCACCTCAGTATCTTTACCCCTTTTTTCCT
>DASWBR010000094.1:0-3192 GCA_036390495.1 Candidatus Deferrimicrobiaceae bacterium
GTCAGGGCGTCGATGAAGGGGTCGAACCCGCCGGAAAGGACCGCAGCGAGCTGGTGCACCGTCAGCCCGATGCGGTGGTCCGTCACGCGGTTCTGGGGGAAGTTGTAGGTCCGGATCCGCTCGCTCCGGTCCCCGGTGCCCACCTGGGAACGCCGCAGGTCGGCGCGCTCGGAGCGGCGCTTCTCCATCTCCGCGTCATAGAGGCGGGAGCGGAGGATCTTCAGGGCCTTCGACTTGTTCTTCAGTTGCGACTTCTCGTCCTGGCACTGGACCACCAGCCCCGTGGGGACGTGGGTGATCCGGACGGCGGAGTCCGTGGTGTTCACGCTCTGCCCCCCCGGCCCGGAGGAGCGGAACACGTCGATCCGGAGGTCCTCGGGGTTGATCTGGACGTCCACCTCCTCCGCCTCGGGCATCACCGCCACCGTCACCGTGGAGGTGTGGATCCTCCCCCCGGCCTCGGTCGCGGGCACGCGCTGGACCCGGTGAACCCCGCTCTCGAACTTGAGGCGGCTGTACGCCCCCTTCCCCTCAATCATGGCGATCACTTCCTTGGTCCCCCCCAGCCCCGTCTCGCTGCGCGAGAGGACCTCGGCCTTCCACCCTTTCCCGTCGGCGTACATCGAGTAGGCCCGGAACAGCTCCGTCGCGAAAAGGGACGCTTCCTCTCCGCCGGCGCCCGCCCGGATCTCGATGAGGATGTTCTTGTCGTCGTTGGGGTCC
The DNA here is from genome assembly GCA_036390495.1 of Candidatus Deferrimicrobiaceae bacterium. Classification (GTDB taxonomy): domain Bacteria; phylum Desulfobacterota; class Deferrimicrobia; order Deferrimicrobiales; family Deferrimicrobiaceae; genus JAGGAJ01. The sequence goes on from DASWBR010000094.1 coordinate 724, forward strand.
CGGGGGATGAGGAGGAGGCGGACCTCCTTCTGAAGGCGCTCCATCTCCTCCGAGAGCCGGGAGACTTCCTCGCGCGTCATCGCCTTCATCTCCGGGTCGGTCTCCGACTCCAGCATCGCCCGGTTCTCGGCGAGCTCCCGCTCGATCCTCCGGTACCGCGCGTGCGCCTCCGCCACGGGCCGCAGCTCGGCGAGCTCCCGCCCGACCCGCTGCATCTCCCGCGCGTTTCCCGTCACCGCGGGGTCCGACAGGAGCCGCTCGAGCTCCGGGATCCGGGCCGCCACCGCTTCGAGCTTATCCCACAAGGGCGCCCTCCTTTCCCGGGGAGACCGACACGCGCCGGAACGATTCGATCGCGACCTCGATCTGGGAACGGTCCGGCTCGCGGGTGGTCAGGCGCTGGAGCCAGAGGCCGGGCGCGACCAGCACCCGGAACAGGGGGGAGCCCATCCTGCGGGCCGAAAGCCGCAGCACCTCGTACGAGATCCCCGCGATGGCCGGGATGAGCGGGATCCGGAGCAGCGCCTTCGCGAGCAGGGAGCTGTCCCTCGGGATGAGGGAGAAGACGAGGATGCTGATCACCATGACGAAGAGAAGGAAGCTGGTGCCGCACCGGGGGTGCAGGCGGGGGTACGACTCCACCGACTCCGGGGTCAGCGCGGCCTTCCCCTCGTAGGCGTTGATCACCTTGTGTTCCGCACCGTGGTACTGGAAGATCCTGCGGATGTCCTTCATCCGCGCGATCCCGGCGACGTAGAGCACGAAGACCGCAACCCGGATCGCGCCGTCCGCCAGGTTGAAGGAGAGGCTGCCCGAGAGCGCGGGGAACACCCCGGACAGGGCGTGGGTGGCGTACAGGGGCAGGAGGAAGAACAGCCCCACGGCGAGGGCCAGCGCCAGCGCCATCGCCCCGGCCATGGCGAGCCCCCCCCCTTCCGGTTCCGCTTCCCCCCGGCCGCCCGCCGGCCGATCCGCAGCCGAAGCGTCCTCCATCGCCTCGTCCGCCGAATACTGGAGGGCCCGGTACCCGATGGCGAGCATCACCCCCATGGTCACCACCCCCCGGACCAGGGGAACTTTCGCGATCCGCTTCCGCGCGGAGGACTCCGGCAGGGGGAAGTCCCGGATCCGGATCTCCCCGTTCGCCTTCCGCACCGCGACGGAGTAGAGGAGGGGCCCCTTCATCATGACCCCTTCGATGACCGCCTGCCCGCCCAGGACGAGTTCCCCCTGCTCCGCGGGTCTCACGTCTCCATCCCCTTCCCGAGGCCGGCGATCTCCCGGCGCACCTCGCCGGGCTTCCCGCACGTCATCTTCCCCTCGGGGCACCGCCCGCGGACGCAGCCGGGCCCGGCCGTCTCGAACAGGAGCGGCGCCTCCCCCTTCGCGATTGCCAGCATCCGGGTGGCCATGTCCCGGATCTCCCACTGCGCGCGTCGGCACGTCCGCAGGGCGAAGAAGTGGTGGAGCTCCCGGGCGTTCATGGTGATCAGGATCTGGGTCTCCGTCGCGTTCGGGAGGACGAATCGCGCGTCCTCCGGCGGGACCCCCGCCCGCATCAGCTTCCCGTAGAGCCGCGAGCAGGTCGCCATGTGGCGGCGGTACTCCTTCCGGAGCTCCGGGGACTCCCCGATGACGGGCGGGGTGACGTACCCGAACTCCGCCGCGACGTACCGCTGGCTCTGCTGGGAGTAGGAGGCGATCCGGTGGCGGACGAGCTGGTGCGATGCGGCGCGGGAAATCCCCTCCACGCCGTAGGTGAGCGTCGCGTGCTCCAGCACGGAGGCGTGTCCCATCGACAGGACGCGCCGAACGAGCCCGCGCATGTCCTTCCGGGAGACGTCCTCCCGGAGTTCGCCGATCCCGGCGGAGGAGTAGCACAGCCGCGCCGCGAGCGCGACCATCCGCTCGGGGTCGGGAGTGCACGAAAGGAGCAGGACGTTCACGGCGGGCAGGCGCCCCCGGGCGCTACGCCTTCTCCCCCCGGGTGTATTTCTTCTGGAACTTCTCGATCCGCCCGGCGGTGTCGATCAGCTTCTGCTTGCCCGTGAAGAACGGGTGGCAGTTGGAGCAGATGGCGACCTTGATCTCCTCCGTGGCCGACATGGTCTCGAAGGTGTTCCCGCAGGCGCACTTCACGGTGGCGGGGATGTACTTGGGGTGGATGTTCTCTTTCATCGGACGGGCTCCCTTTCTTCCGGTCAGGCGTTCATCGACTCGATGAACTCCTTGTTCGTCTTGGTTTTGGAAATCTTGTCCAGGAGGAATTCCATGCTCTCCGCCGGCGACAGGGGGGAGAGGAACTTCCGGAGGATCCACACCCGCTGAAGGACGTTCTTCTCGAGGAGGAGCTCCTCCTTGCGGGTGCCGGACTTGTTGATGTCGATGGCCGGGAAGATCCGCTTCTCCGCGATCTTCCGGTCGAGGACCAGCTCGTTGTTCCCCGTGCCCTTGAACTCCTCGAAGATC
>DASWBR010000095.1:0-9645 GCA_036390495.1 Candidatus Deferrimicrobiaceae bacterium
ATCTGCGCGCCATCAGAACTCCTTGAGCCGGGCGGCCTCGGCGCTGCCGAAGATGCCGCTCGGGCGCACGAACAGGATGACCAGCAGGATCGCGATCGAGACGGCCTCCTTGTACGCGGCGGGGAGGACCCAGATGCTGAAGGATTCGAGGACGCCGAGGATCATCCCGGCCCCGACGGCAGCCGCGCTGTTGCCGAGGCCGCCGAGGATGGCCACGGTGAACCCCTTGATGGCGAGCGGCGTCCCGCTGTCGTAATGCACGTAGGTGATCGGGCACACCACGCAGCCGCCGATGGCGCCGATCGCGGCGCTGATCATGAACGAGAGGGTGACCATGTTCCCCGCGCTGATGCCGCAGAGGCGGGCCGCGTCCCGGTTGGCCGAGCAGGCGCGCATCTGCCGCCCCAGCATCGTGAGGTTGAAGAAGGCGGAAAGCAGGGCGACCGCCACGGCGCCGACGCCGACGGCCCAGAGGACCTGCGGGGAGACGAACACCCCGCCCAGGTGGATGGAGGTCACCGACGTCCCGGTGAAATACGGAAGCGCCCGTACGCTCTCCCCCCAGATGTGCAGCGCGATCTCCCGGATCAGGATCGACACGCCGATGGTGATGATGACCATCCGGAGCACGGACGGCTTGTGGAGCCACCGGATGAAGACGATCTCGATGACGGCGCCCACGATCGTGGTCAGGACCACGGCACCCAGGATGGCCACGGGGAGCGGGACGAACCGGCTCAGGGTGACGGCGGTCATCCCGCCGAGCATCACGAACTCGCCCTGGGCGAAGTTGATGATGCCGGTGGCGTTGTAGATGATGTTGAATCCTATGGCGACGATCGCGTAGATCGTGCCGTAGGTGATCCCCGCCACGAGGTATTGAAAGAAGACTTCCAGGTCCCGGTCCTTTCCTCAAAGAAGCGGGAGCACGCGCCGGGCGCGTGCTCCCGCTCGGTACGACGGGGTGGACGCCTGCGCCGGCCTACAGGATGGTGAACTTCCCCTTCCGCACGACCAGCATCACGAAGGAGTCGAGGTCGAGCCCGTTGTGGTCCGTCGGGGAGAAGTTGAAGATCCCCGCGGTGCCGACGACGCCCTTGAGCTGCTCGATGGCGGCCCGGACCTTCTCCTTGTCGACGCTTCCGGCCTTCTCGATCCCCTTCTGGAGGATGATGAACGCGTCGTAGGCGTGTCCGCCGAAGGTGCTGCACTCCTCCCCCTGGCAGTACGCCATGTAGTCCTTCTTGTACTTGAGGAGGAGATCCTTCTGGGGGTTGTTCTTCGGGAGCTGGTCCGCCACGAGCAGGCGGCCGGCCGGGAATATCACCCCCTCGGCGGCCTCGCCGGCCGCGTCGACGTACTTGATGTTCCCGAACCCGTGGCTCTGGAAGATGGGCCCCTTGTAGCCGATCTGGCGGGCGTTCTTGATGACGATCGACTGGGCCGGCTCGATGGACCAGTTCACGATCGCCTCGGCGTTGGAGGCCTTCACCTTCGTCACCTCGGCCGTGAGATCGGACGCCGCCTTGTCGTACACCTCGTTGGCGACGATCGTGATCCCGTTCTTCGGGGCGAGCGCCTCGATCTGCTCCTTCCCCGCCTTGCCGAAGCCGGTGTTGCTGGAGAGGACGGCGATCTTGCTGATCTTCATCTTCTTCATCTGGTTGAAGATCATGAGGACCGCGTCGCTGTCCTTCTGCGGGGTCTTGAACACCCACTTGGCCACCGGGTTGACGATCACCTCGGCCGCCGCGCACGACAGGAGGAGGGTCTTCGACTCCTCGGCGAGCCCCTTGATCTTCATCGTCTCGCCGCTGGTCGACGGGCCGATGATGGCGAACACCTTGTCCTCGTCGATCAGCTGCTTGGCGAAGGAAAACGCCTTCTCGGGGCTGGCGGCGGAATCCTTGACGATCAGCTCGACCTTCCTCCCCAGGATGCCGCCTTTCTTGTTGGTTTCCGCCACGAGCATCTCGAGGGTCCTCGCCTCCGGCGCCCCCAGGAACGAGGCCGGTCCGGTCACCGACAGGATCGCCCCGACCTTGATCGTGTCCGCCGCCGCGGCGGGAAACGCCAGGGCCGCCGCGAGAACCGCTCCCAGGAACCACATCCCCACTCTCCTCATCTGCCCCCACCTCCTGTTTTGTTTACGCCCGTACTCCGGTGTCACAACGCGTACACTTCCTCCCCCTTCAGGACGCGGACCCCCGCGTCCAGGAGTACCTGGATGGCCCTGTCGAGCTCGTCGAAACGGAAGATGACGATCGCCTTGTCCGCCGACTGACGGGCGAAGGCGTACATGTACTCCACGTTGATCCTCGCGCCGTCCAGGACCGAGAGGATCCGGGAGAGCCCGCCGGGGACGTCCGGCACCTCGAGCGCGATCACCTCCGTCCTGGCCACCGTGAAGCCGGTTTCCTTGAGCACCTTGTTCGCCTGTTCCGTCCGGTCCACGATGAGCCGCAGGATCCCGAAGTCCGCCGTGTCCGCGAGGGACAGGGTGCGGATGTTGACCCCCGCCCGGGCGAGGATCCCCGTGACCTCCGCCAGCCGGCCCGACTTGTTCTCCAGGAAAACCGAGATCTGCTCCACCTTCATGGCGCCCCCTCCGCGTTCAGATCTTCCGCATGTCGATGACGCGCTTGGCCTTCCCCTCGCTGCGCTGGATCGTCTTGGGCTCCACGAGCTTGACCTTGCAGGTGACGCCGAGCAGGTCCTTGATGTCGTGCTCCACCCGGCGGGCGAGCCCCTCCAATCCCTTCACCTCGTCCGTGAAGATCGACTCGTTCACCTCCACCTGGACCTCCAGGACGTCCAGGGACTCCTCCCGGGTGACGACCAGCTGGTAGTGGGGTTCCACCCCCTCCACGGCGATCAGCACCGACTCGATCTGGGACGGGAAGACGTTCACCCCCCGGATGATCAGCATGTCGTCCGTCCGCCCGGAGATCCGCTCCATCCGGACGTGGGTGCGCCCGCAGGAGCACGGCTTCGGGATGAGGCGGGAAATGTCCCGGGTCCGGTACCGGATCACCGGGAACGCCTCCTTCGTCACGGTCGTGAAGACGAGCTCCCCCGCCTGCCCGTGCGGGAGCGGCTTCCCGGTCACGGGGTCGATGATCTCGGGAAGGAAATGGTCCTCGAAGACGTGCAGGCCGTGCTTCTCCTCGAGGCACTCGGACGACACTCCCGGGCCGATCACCTCCGAGAGGCCGTAGATGTCGAGGGCGTCGATCCGGAGCTTCTTCTCGATCTCCCGGCGCATCCCCTCGCTCCACGGCTCGGCGCCGAAGAGCCCGAAACGGAGCTTCAGGGTGGACGGGTCGACCCCCTCCTCCTCCATCACCTCCGCCAGGTTGAGGGCGTACGACGGGGTGGACAGGAGGATCGTGGAGCCGAAGTCCTGCATCAGCATGATCTGGCGCTTGCTGTTCCCCCCCGACATGGGGATCACCGCCGCGCCGATCTTCTCCGCGCCGTAGTGGGCCCCAAGGCCCCCCGTGAAGAGGCCGTACCCGTAGGCGTTGTGGACCACGTCCCCCCGGTTGGCGCCGCCGCAGGAGAGGGTCCGGGCCATCAGCTCCGCCCAGGTGTCGATGTCCCGCCGCGTGTACCCCACCACGACGGGCTTCCCGGTGGTGCCGGAGGAGGCGTGGATCCGGACCACCCGCTCCATCGGCACGGCGAACATGCCGAAGGGGTAGGTGTCCCGAAGGTCCGTCTTCGTCGTGAAGGGGAGGCGGGAGAGGTCCGCGAGGGACCCGATGTCCCCCGCCCGGTATCCGGCCTCGTCCAGCCGTTTCCGGTAGAACGGGACCGTTCCGTGGACGCGCTCCACCAGGTCGCGCAGCCGCTTGAGCTGGAGCGCCTCGAGCGCCTCCCGCGGAAGGGTTTCGAATTCATCGTTCCAGATCATCTGCGGTCTCCCTCGTACCCGGGTATACGCCCGCGGCAGCCGGTTCCTTCAACGGAAGGCCGCGCCGGCGCCCGAGGGGCGGCCGGTCCGACATCCCCCCGCTCCCTCCTCCGACAGGCGCACCCTTAATTCGCAAAACAGTACCGCAATGCCATTTCTCTGTCAACCAATTATCGATACGTCGTTTTAAGGAAAATAACGCAGGTTTTTCCCGAAACTTCAGAGTGCTTCGCACCAAGGGATACCATTCTTACCACATCCCCGGGGAGATTTCCAGCCTTCACCGCACACTCCCCTCCATCCGGGACCTGGCCACCGGCTGCGTCCCGAATCCGGACGATCCGCCCTTCCAAACCATCGATACGATGTTATATTCCCGGTTATGCGAAAAAATCCCCCCGGCTCCCCCAGGTTCCATTACGGGTGGGTCGTCGTCGGCACGGGGACGCTCTGCATCCTGGCGTGCCTCGGCTTCGGCCGCTTCGCCCTCGGCATGCTTCTTCCGTCGATGGCGGCGACTCTCCACCTCTCCTACTCCGAGATGGGGTTCATCAGCACGGCCAACTTCCTCGGGTACCTCCTCTCGGTCCTGGTAAGCGGGCAGCTGTCGGTCCGGGTGGGAACCCGGCGGCTCATCTTCGCCGCGCTCCTGGTCGTCGGCGCTTCCATGTCCCTGGTGAGCAGGGCGTCCGGATTTCTCCCGGTCCTCCTCCTCTACACGATCACCGGAATGGGGAGCGGCGCCACGAACGTACCGGTCATGGGACTCGTCTCCGCCTGGTTCTCCAGCCGCGTGCGGGGGCGTGCGGCGGGGTTCATCAGCATCGGCAGCGGATTCGCCATCATGTTCGCCGGACGGTTCATCCCCCTCGTCAACCTGCGGGTCGGCCCCGAGGGGTGGAGGACCAGTTGGCTCGTCCTCGGCGGGATCGTGATCCTGATCGCGTTCGCGAGCCTCCTTCTCCTCCGGGACAGGCCGGAAGAGATGGGGCTCGCGCCGGTCGGGAGCGGGGATTCCGCGGCGCCCGTCCGCCACGGGCCGGAGCACAAGGAGACCAGCCTCTACCGGAAGGGGATCCTCTATCACCTGGGGGGGATCTACTTTCTCTTCGGGTACACCTACGTCATCTACGCCACGTTCATCGTCACGACCCTCGTGAAGGAACGGGGCTTCTCGGAAGCGGTGGCGGGAAACTTCTGGGTGTGGGTCGGGTTCCTCAGCCTCTTCTCCGGGCCCGTGTTCGGGGCGCTTTCCGACCGGCTCAGCCGGAAGGCGGGGTTGATGATCGTGTTCTCCCTGCAGGCCGCCTCCTACCTCCTCATCGCGACGAGGCTGCCCGGGATCTTCCTGTATCTCTCCATCGCGTTCTACGGCCTGGTCGCGTGGAGCATCCCGTCGATCATGGCGGCCGCAATGGGCGATTACATCGGCGTCCGCAATGCCGCGGCCGGGTTCGGCCTCGTGACGTTCATCTTCGGACTGGGGCAGATCTCCGGCCCCGCGATCGCGGGGATCCTGGCGGAAAGGGCGGGCAGCTTTTCGGGAAGCTTCTACATGGCGGCGGTGTTCGCGGGCGCCGCGGTCGTCCTCTCCGGGTTCCTGCGGAAGCCGGGGCGGTAGCTCCCGGCGGAGCCCCCTGGCCTCCCGGGCCGCGCCGCCGCAAAACATATTGCTTGATTTTTCCCGTTAATTACGGTATTCAGGTACCGAAATGAAGGAACCATTGAACATCCGGAACGCACGGCCCGAGGACATCGACGCCATCATTGCGCTGGACGACGTGGGGCCGAAGGAGGAGAAGCCGGCCTACTGGCGCGGCGTCTTCGACCATTACGTGAAGGGCGGCAAGAAGGACCGGCTGTTCCTGGTCGCGGAGACGGACGGGGAGGTCGTCGGATTCATCAGCGGGGAGGTCCGGGCCTGGGAGTTCGGCTCGCCCCCGTGCGGGTGGGTGTTCGCGCTGGCGGTCTCCCCGGAACTCCGCGGCACGGGGATCGGGAAGCGGATGTTCGAGGAGATCTGCCGCCGCCTGAAGGCGGCGGGCGTCACGACGGTCCGGACCATGGTGGACCGGAACTTCAAGCTGACCCTGTCGTTCTTCCGCGGCCTGGGGCTGCGGACGGGCCGGTACATCGAGCTCGAGAAGGAGATCGATTGAGGAGCGGGGTCCTTCCGTGAAGCTGAACAAGGGAAGCCTGTATGCCCTTCTGGCGGTCCTCGAGCTCGCCAGCGACTCCGACCGGCAGCTCTCCACCACCGAGATCGCCGACAAGTACGGGATCTCCGCCCACCACCTCGCGAAGGTGATGCGGAACCTGGTCCACGCGGGACTGGTCCAGGCGGTACGCGGCGTGGGCGGCGGATACCGATTCGCGGGAAACGTGAACCGGACGACGCTGCTGGACGTAATCCAGCTGTTCGAGACGCTGGAATCCGAGCTCGACGTGCCGGAACAGTGGAAGCGGACGGGCTCGCCCATCGTCGCGGAGCTCCAGAGCATCACCAGCGAGATCGACGACCTCACCAAGGCGGTCCTCGACACCATCACCCTGGAGACCGCCCTGAAGAGCACCCGCCAGCGCGCCGGCGCGGCGCCGGCCGGCACCTCCCGCTAGCCCGCCCTCCCTACAGGCCCAGCAACCGGGCGGCGTTCCCTCCCAGGATTCTCTCCACCCCTTCCGCCGGCAGGGGCAGGCGTCCGATCTCCTCCATGTTCTGCCGGATCCGCGGCATCCCCGGCCAGTCGCTCCCGAACAGGACCTTCTCCGTCAGGCGCGGGAGCTCCGGGAAATACGTCATCAGCTTGGCGGGGGGGAGGCCGGATACCTCCAGGTAGACATTCGGGTGAAGCCGGGAGAGGAAGAAGGCGCGGTCGTACCAGAACCCGCGGCCCGCGTGGGCCATGACCAGCGCGAGCCCGGGAAAGTCGACGGCGACGTCGTCGAGGTGCAACGGGTCGCAATACTTCATCCGGGTCCCCCGGAAGACGGAGGAGCCCGTGTGGAGCATGACGGGAACTTTCAGCTCCTCCGCCGCCCGGTACAGCGGGTACATCCTCCCGTCGTTCGGGTAGAAGTGCTGGTACGAGGGGTACAGCTTCACCCCCCGGAACCCCTCCTCCCCGACCTTCCTGCGAAGCTCCTCCCCCAGGTCGCCGTAGATGTGGGGGTTCAGGTCGCAGAACGGGATCAGCCGGCGCCTCCCCCTGCAGAAATCGCGGACCTGCTCGTTGGTGCAGACCCCCGTCGTCGCGTGGCTCAACTCCGCCAGCACGCAGGCGTAGTCCACCCCTTCCTCCGCGAGAAGTTCCTCGAACGCACCCGGGTCGTCGTATTTCCGGATGTACTCCTCGTACCCGACGGGGTGGGTTTTCCTCATCCACTCCGTCACCCACGGGTTGTGGTGGGCGTAGACCCCCATGTGGACGTGGAAATCGATCCGCACCCCGCGGGGAGCGCCCCCGGCCGCGGCGGGTGTCGTCATCAGATGTATTGCCCCGCGTCGACGCGGATCACCTCGCCGGTGATCATCCGGGCGGCATCGGAGAGGAGGAACAGCACCAGGTTCGCGACGTCGGCGGGGAAGGCCAGCTCGGGCAGGACGCTCTCCGCCTTCGCCCTGGCGACGATCTCCTCCGGCAACCCCCGGGCCATGTCGGTCATGACCATGCCCGGGGCGACCGCGTTCACCGTGATCCCCTTGGGGCCCAGTTCCCGCGCCAGGGTCTTCGTCAGGCCGATCAGACCCGCCTTGGAGACGCTGTAGTTCGCCTGTCCGAACTTCCCGCGCATCCCGTTGATGGAGGTGATGTTGACGATCCGCCCGTAGCCGGCCTTCCGCATGGCGGGCGCCAGCGCCCGGACCATGTGGAATGCGCCCGTCAGGTTCACCGCGAGCACCGCCCGCCACTCGTCGTCGCTCATGTTGATCATGGCGCGGTCGCGGGTGATCCCGGCGTTGTTGACCAGCAGCGAGGCGGGCGCCGGGAGTTCCGCGACGGCGGCGGCCACGCTGGCGGAGTCGGAGATGTCGACCTTGTGGAACCGGTGCGGCGACTCCCCGCCTTCCTCACCCGGTGACACGTCGAAGACGTGGACCTCGGCCCCGCGGTCGGACAGGCCCCGGGCAATCGCCAGCCCGATGCCGCGGGCGCCGCCCGTCACCACCGCGACCCGCCCCTCGAAATTCAGGAAATCGCACATCGTATCCAAGTGCCACATCCCCCGGTTCCGTGTCAAGGACGGCCCCGCGGCCTCCGGGGAGAGAGAACGCGGGAACGGAAGGGTCGGCGTCGGAACGCGGGGGACATGTTCCGGCAGGGAAAATATTCCTTGACGGAATAAATGGTATTATGGTACTTATTTGCCAATATAACTCCCCGAGGGGATTTGCCCATGCCGAGCCTTTCGCTTCGACCGCTCCGCCCGGAGGACCTGGACCGGGTTTCCGACATCGAAAGCCGGGTCGTGGGCCATCCGCGGAAGGGATTCCTCTCGAAGCGTTTCTCGGTCCTGGCCGCGGCGCCGGACGGCTTCCTCACCTGCGCGGCGACGGACGGGGGCAAACTCGCGGGGTACGGCATCGCAAGGCTCCAGGAGGGGGAATTCGGGATCCGGGGCGCCGCGGCCGTCCTCGACGTCATCGGAGTGGACCCGGAGTGCCAGGGGAAGGGAATCGGAAAGTCCGTGATCGCCGGGATCGGGGAACAGATGCGGAAGAGGGGAATCGGCGCGCTGAGGACCCGCGTCGACTGGGGGAACAAGGCGATGATCGGGTTCTTCTCCTCCGCGGGGTTCCTCCTCGCTCCGTACCAGGTCATCGAGAGGGACACCTCCCCGCTGGTGGAGGAGGTCGCGGAGGTGGGACCCGTGAAGATGGACGGGAAATGGCGGGTCCACAGCGGGGCGGGCGGGGACTACTACGAGAAGTTGTCCAGGGATAACATCCCGGTCCGCTCCCTGAGGGAGGGGGACCTCGCGGCGGTCGTGCGGATCGACGGGAAGCACAGCGGGCTCGACCGCTCGGCCTACATCGGCGCCAAGTTCCGGGAGATGCTGGTCGAATCGGGGATCCGCGTCTCCCTGGTGGCCGAGGACGCCGGGATCGTCACCGGTTTCATCATGGCGAGGGTCGACTTCGGCGAGTTCGGCAATCTCGAGAAGGCGGCCGAGATCGACACCGTCGGGGTCCACCCCGCCTACGGCGGATCCGGCATCGGGCACGCCCTGCTCTCCCAGCTGCTCCTGAACCTTTCCACCCTCAGGGTCGAGTCCGTGATGGTCCAGGTGTCCCAGGAAAATCTCGGCCTGCAGCGGTTCCTTTACAAGCACGGGTTCCACCAGTCCCAGCGGCTGGTGCTCACCCGCAACATCCTTTAGGAGGGGAGATGCCTACCACCGACGAGATCATCGCCAGGACCGCACCGTCCCGACTGAACGACCACAACCTGACCGGCACGTCCGTGGAGGAGCTGTGCGGAGGGATGGTCCGCTACGAGAAGCGGCCCGCGAGGCGCCGCGACGGGACCGTCGCCGAGGGGCTCTTCAACGCCTGGATCGTCCTCGACAACCCGAAGCAGTACAACTCTTACACGACCGACATGGTGAAGGCCGTCATCCTCGCCTTCCGCCGGGCTTCCGTGGACCGGGAGGTCAACGCCGTGGTGTTCACCGCCGTCGGGGACAAGGCGTTCTGCACCGGCGGCAACACGAAGGAGTACGCCGAGTAT
>DASWBR010000096.1:0-3515 GCA_036390495.1 Candidatus Deferrimicrobiaceae bacterium
GTTCAGCCGGTTCGTCTGGGCCTTGCAGGTGATGAAGTCGAGGATGTCGGGGTGGTCCACCCGCAGGATCCCCATGTTGGCGCCCCGGCGCGTGCCGCCCTGCTTGATCGTCTCGGTGGCGGCGTCGAAGACCGTCATGAACGAGATCGGCCCGGAGGAGATCCCCTTGGTGGAGCGCACGACGTCGGCGTGGGGGCGGAGCCGGGAGAAGGAGAACCCGGTGCCGCCGCCGCTCTTGTGGATCAGGGCGGTGTTCTTCACCGCCTCGAAGATGGACTCCATGGAGTCGTCCACCGGGAGGACGAAGCACGCCGACAGCTGCTGCAGGTCCCGTCCGGCGTTCATCAGGGTGGGGGAGTTCGGGAGGAAGTCCAGGCGCAGCATCAGGGCGTAGAACGCCTCCGCCCAGCGGAGCACCACCTCGGGGAGGGCGCCGTGGTAGAGCCCCTCCGCCAGCGCGATGTTGTACGCCACGCGCGCGACCATCTCCTCGGGGGTCTCCAGCGGGTCTCCCTTCATCCCCTTCTTCAGGTACCGGCGCTCGAGCACGGTGAGGGCGTTCGCCGAGATCGGCATGGCGCCGTATTTTTCCCGCATTGCCGCCCCCCACGCCTTGGGCGGCTGCTCCGGCATCCCCTTCCCGCCGGTGCGGGAGCGGTTCTCCTGTCCGGCCGGGGACGGGGGTGCGGGGGCGGTCGCGGGGATGTTCAGGTCCATTTGGTGGGCTCCGAGTGGGTCCGGGGGTTCGTTTCTGCCGGGTGGCCTATGTTGTGGTCCTCTCAAATTACGCATACAAGATATTGTGCCGTCCGGGGACTGTCAAGAAAAAGCGCCGGAAATTTTCGTTTCCTGCCAACCCCTTCGTACAAGGGGGGTTTCCGCCGGATAAAACGGCGGTCCCGATATCCTCCCGCCGGGCGCCCGGAAGGGGGGCTGCGAGTGAATCCATTTCCATGAATATGAATTCCCCCGGCCCCTTGCCCCCCCGGCCGGCGTCCGCGCGCCTCCCGGAACCCCGCCGGGGGGAGAAACGGGGGGTCATTTTTTTCTTGATTCTCCCGGGGGTTTCCATGTTAAGTATACAGTCGACAAAACGCCGGGCAACTCCCCCGACTCTGCTACCGGAACCAGCGAAAACAAGGGGTGGGACACGATGCCGATTCCGCGCAGGTGCACGCACTGGTTCGTCGGTTCTTCGATCTTCCTGGTGGTTTTCCTCCTGGCGGCGGGGCCCGCCCGTGCGCTGGACAACGGCCAGTGCTACGACTGCCACGGCGACCCCGCGATCCTCTCGTGGTCGCCGCAGGAGAAGGCCTCCAACGTGACCCCCGGGGGGCCGAAGGCGGCCCCGAGTTCCTTCGGAAAGTTCCCCGGGATGTCCCTCCACGTGGACGCCGCCCGGTACAAGGCCTCCGTCCACGCCGACCTCTCCTGCACCGACTGCCACGGGGACTTCAAGGACCTGCCCCACGCGCAGCGCCTGAAAAAGGTGGACTGCTCCGGATGCCACTCGGAAGTGGTGGCCACGTACGCGAAGAGCCGCCACATGATCACCGCCGACCGGAAGCCTGTGGTCAACGGACCCGGCTGCGTGGACTGCCACGGGGCCCACGAGGTGCCCAAGCACACCCTATCCTCCTCGCCGGTGTACTTCCGGAACATCGCGGCAACCTGCGGGCGATGCCACGGGAAACAGGACATCATCGAGACGCGGAACATCAGCATCCCGGGCGCCGTCCGGATGTACGACAAGTCGATCCACAACCTCGCCATCGTCGAGAAGGGGCTGAACAAGTCCGCCAACTGTGCGGACTGCCACGGCGCCCACGACATGCGGGACCGGACCGACCCGAACTCCTCCATCAACAGGAAGAACCTGCCCGCCACCTGCGGGAAGTGCCACTACGGCGTCTTCACCATCTACCGGGAGAGCGTGCACGGCGTCGGGCTCCAGCGGGGGATTCCGGACGCACCCAACTGCGCGGACTGTCACGGGGAGCACGACATCCGCCAGGCCGCCGACCCGAAATCCCCGGTCTCCTTCGCCGCCGTGTCGGAGAAGACGTGCGCTTCCTGCCACGCGGCGGAGAAGCTGGCCGCCCGTTACGGCGTGCCGGTGGACAAGGTGAAGGGGTACGAACAGAGCTTCCACGGGCTCTCCGCCCGGCTGGGGGACAAGACCGTGGCGAACTGCTCCTCCTGCCACGGCGTGCACGAGATCTTCAAGTCCACCGACCCCCGTTCCACGATCCATCCCAACAACCTCCCGGTCACCTGCGGGAAGTGCCACCCCGGGGCCACGGCGAACTTCGCCAGCGGGAACATCCACGTCGGCGCCGGCGGCACGGGCGGGGTGGTGAAGTACTGGGTGGAGAAAATCTACATCTGGCTGATCATCCTGGTGATCGGCGGGATGATCGCCCACAACGGGCTGGACTACTTCCGCAAGATGCAGGCGATTTACCGGAAGCGGAAGGAGTGGGAGCACCCCGGCTACGAGCGGCTGAACCGCCCGGAGCGGATCCAGCACGTCCTGACCTTCACGACCTTCTTCCTCCTCGTGATCACCGGCTTCGCGCTGAAGTTCAAATGGTCGGTCCCGATGGTCTCCGGCGAGGCCAACGTGTTCCTGCGTTCCTGGGGCCACCGCATCGCCGCCCTCGTGATGGTCGCCACCAGCCTCTACCACCTATTCTACGCGATCTTCACCCCGCGGGGGCGGGGCCACATGTGGCGGATGATGCCCCGGTGGAAGGACGCGGAGGACATCTACGGGACGATCCGCTACTACTTCGGGCTCGCGGACCACAAGCCGAAGTTCGACCGGTTCAGCTACGTGGAGAAGGCCGAGTACCTCGCGCTGGTGTGGGGGACGATCGTCATGGCCGTCACGGGGTTCCTCCTCTGGTTCCAGGACGAGGCGCTCCGGCACATCCCGATGTGGGGGCTGGACGTGGCCACCATCGTGCATTACTACGAGGCGATCCTGGCCACCCTGGCCATCATCGTCTGGCACCTGTATTACGTGTTCGTGAATCCAGACTTCGCCCCCATGTCCTTTGCCTGGCTCGACGGGAAGCTTTCCCGCCACGAAATGGAGCACGAGCACGCCCTCGAGCTCGAGGAGATCGACGAGCTGGAGCGCAGCGGGAAGCCGCTGCCGCCCGACGTGACCCGGATCGCCACGGAGGAGGAATGAACAGGATGAGACGCCACTGCCTGGCCGCGGCCGTCGTCGCCGCCGCGCTGCTCGTCGCCGGGACCGCCCTGGCGGCCACCCCCGGCGTCAGCGAGTGCATGGACTGCCACGGGGACAAGACGATCGAGAAGTCCCTGCCCGACGGGAAGACGGTGTCGCTCTACGTGGACCTCCAGGCGTACCGCCAGTCCGTGCACGGGGGGAGTTCCTGCGTCACGTGCCACGCGGACGCGAAAGCCCCGCACGACAAGCTCGGGAAGGTGAGCTGCGGCAAGTGCCACGGGGACGCGGAGAAGTCGTACGCCGCCAGCGCGCA
>DASWBR010000097.1:0-4892 GCA_036390495.1 Candidatus Deferrimicrobiaceae bacterium
CCCACATGGAGGGGGTCACTTCCCGACCCGCCGTTCGAACCCCCGCCGCATCTCTTCCGCGAATGCCCTCGCGGCGCCGGGAGGATCGGGGGCGCGGGTGATGGGCCTCCCCACGACGAGGTAATCCGCTCCCAGCCGGACCGCCTCGTCGGGCGTAACGATCCGCTTCTGGTCCCCCGCGTCTCCCCCCGCCATCCGGACCCCCGGGGTCACGAGGACGACATCGTTCCCGACCTGCGCCCGCACGCCGGCCACTTCCTTCGCGGAGCAGACGATTCCCCCGGCCCCGGACCGCACGGCGAGCACGGCGAGCCGCAAGACGGCATCCGCCGCCCCGAGCGAGAACCCCACGGAGGCGAGGTCCGCGTCGTCGAGGCTGGTGAGGACCGTCACAGCGAGGATCGTCGTCCCGGTGCCCCGCGCCGCGTCGGCGGCCGCGGCCAGCATCGCTCCGGCCCCGGAGGCGTGCACCGTGGCGAACTTCACCCCCATCGCGGCGGCGGACCGCACCGCGCCGGCGACGGTGTTCGGGATGTCGTGGAACTTCAGGTCGAGGAAGACCTCGCACCCCGCCTCCCGGATGCGGCGGACCAGCTCCGGACCCCCGCGCGGAAAGAGCTCCATTCCCACCTTGAACATCCCGACCTCCCCGGAGAGCGACCGGACGGCGGCGAGAGCGGATTCCGGGGAGTCGGTGTCGAGGGCGACGATGATCCGTTCCTTCACGGGGAGCACTCCGACCGTTTTCTCTCCACGAGCGCCATGGCTTCCTCGGCGAGAAGCGGAAGCGCAACCCGCCGCGTTTCCCCCGTCTTCCGGTCGCGCACCTCGCCGAATCCGGCCGCGACGTTCTTCTCGCCGAGCGTGACCCGGACCGGCAATCCGGCGAGGTCGGCGTCCTTGAACTTGATGCCGGGCCGCTCGTCCCGGTCGTCCAGGAGCACCTCCACTCCCTTCCCGGAAAGCTCGTTCCCGACGCGCTCCGCCGCGTCCAGGACCTCCCGGTTCTTCACGTTCACCGGGATGACGGAAACCTCGAATGGCGCGATCGAGATCGGCCAGACGATCCCGTCGTCGTCGTGGTTCTGCTCGATCGCCGCCGCAGCGGTCCTCCCCACGCCGATCCCGTAGCAACCCATGACGGCCACCCTCTCTTTCCCATCCGGATCGAGGTAGACGGCCCGCATTGCCTCGCTGTACTTGGTTCCGAGGCGGAACACGTGCCCCACCTCGATTCCGCGGGAAAACCGCAGCGCAGCGCCGCAGCGCGGGCAGGGGTCCTTCCCGCTCACCATCCGCAGGTCCGCGTACGCCTCCGGGACGAAGTCCCGGCCGGGGACGACATCCACGAGGTGCGCGTCCGCTTCGTTCGCCCCCGTCGCGCCCGAGGCGATGGTCCGCACGGAGTGGTCCGCGATCGCCCGGACGCGGAGCCCCACCGGCCCGGCGTACCCCGAAGGGGCCCCGGTGAGCGCGCGGACCCGGTCCTCTCCGGCGAGGCGGACCCAGTCCGCTCCGAGGAGGTTCCTGACCTTGACCTCGTTCACGTCGTACGCGCCGGAAACCAGGACCGCCACGTCGCCGGCGGACGTCTCGAAAAGCAGCGTCTTGATGAGGGTCGCGGGATCGATCCCGAGAAACTCCGACACCTCGCCGATGGTCCGCTTCCCGGGGGTCGCGACCTTGCGGGGGCCGCCATCCCCCGCAGCGCCCGACCTTCCCGCCGGGGTCGCCGCCGCGGAGGGGGAACATTCCGCCTTCTCGACGTTCGCCCCGTAGGCGCAGGAGACGCACGACACGATGGCGTCCTCCCCGGAGTCGGCGATCACCATGAACTCGTGCGAGCTCGACCCCCCGATGTTCCCCGTGTCGGCCTCGACGGCGCGGAAATCCAGCCCCATCCTCCGGAATATCCGGCAGTACGCCTCGTACATCTTCCGGTACGAATCGGCCGCCGCCTCCTCGTCCGCGTCGAAGGAGTACGCGTCCTTCATGAAGAACTCCCGGCCGCGCATCAGCCCGAACCGCGGGCGGATCTCGTCGCGGAACTTGTCCTGGATCTGGTACAGGTTCAGGGGGAGCTGCCGCCAGGAGCGCACTTCCCGGCGGACGAGGTCGGTGATCACCTCTTCGTGGGTGGGCCCCAGGCAGAACTCCCGTTCCGCCCGGTCCCGGAACCGCAGGAGTTCCTTCCCGTAGGCGTCCCACCGGCCGGTCTCCTTCCACAGCTCCGAGGGGACCACGGCGGGCATCAGCACCTCCTGGGCCCCCGCGCGGTCCATCTCCTCCCGCAGGATCCGCTCCACCTTCCGGAGGACCCGGAGTCCCGCCGGGAGGTAGGTATAGATTCCCGAGGCCACCTTCCGGATGAGCCCTGCGCGCAGCATCAGCCGGTGGCTGACGACCTCCGCGTCGGACGGGGTCTCCTTGGTGGTGGGCATCAGGTATCGGGTGCACCGGATCACTTCCCCCTCCTCCCGCCTCCGGCCAACCGCCGGGCCCGGCGGACGACCTCGGACACGATGTCCTTCTCCTTCACCTTCCCCACGACTTCCCCCGTCACGAAGATCAGTCCCTCGCCTTTTCCTCCGGCGACGCCCACGTCGGCCTCCCGCGCCTCCCCGGGCCCGTTCACCGCGCACCCCATCACCGCGATTTTCAACGGGGCCGGGAGGCCGGAGAGGCGCCTCTCCACCTCGGCCGCGATCCCCACGATGTCGATGGAAACCCTCCCGCACGTCGGGCAGGAGATGAAGTCGGGGCCCCGCCGGCGCAACCCCAGGCTCTTGAGGATCTCCCACCCCACGCGGACCTCATCCTCCGGCGGACCGGTGAGGGACACCCGCAGGGTGTCGCCGATCCCCTCCGACAGGAGGATGCCCAGGCCGACGGACGACTTCACCGTCCCGGAGAAGAGCGTCCCTGCCTCGGTCACCCCGACGTGCAGCGGGTAGTCGAACCGGCGGGAGAAGAGGCGGTACGCCCCGATCGTCGTGACCACGTCGGACGCCTTCAAGGAGAATTTGAGGTTCCGGAACCGGGCCTTCTCGCAGATCCGCAGGCACCGGGATGCGCTGTCGACGAGGGCTTCCGGGGTGGGGCCGCGGTATTTCGCAAGGAGATCCTTTTCCACGGAACCGGCGTTGACGCCGATCCGCACGGCGGCCCGGTTCGCACGGGCGGCCCGCAGGACCTCCAGGGTCTTTCTCTCCCCCCCGATGTTCCCGGGGTTGATCCGGAGCCCGTCGGCGCCCGCGTCCGCGCAGGCGACGGCCAGCCGGTAATCGAAATGGATGTCCGCGATGACGGGGATCGGAGACCCCTCGCGGATCCGCCGGAACGCCTCCGCCGCGGTCCCGTCCGGCACGGACACCCGCACGATCTCGCAACCCTCCCGTGCCAGCGATCGGATCTGCGTCAGCGTGGCCCGGGCGTCGCGCGTGTCGGTGTTCGTCATGCT
Organism: Candidatus Deferrimicrobiaceae bacterium; assembly: GCA_036390495.1. Taxonomy (GTDB): domain Bacteria; phylum Desulfobacterota; class Deferrimicrobia; order Deferrimicrobiales; family Deferrimicrobiaceae; genus JAGGAJ01. Next base: position 3,461 of record DASWBR010000097.1, read on the forward strand.
CTGGACGGTGACGGGGGCTCCCCCGCCAACCGGCACTCCGCCCACCCGGATGCGGCGGGTTTTCCTGCGGTGTTCCATGGCGGGGAATACTATATGCGAGAAACGGAAGGGACGTCGATTCCCTTTTTCGATTTTCCGCTCTCCCGTCCGGCTTCGCGCGGGTTCACCCCGGCGACGATTCCTCCCACTTCCGGATCGTCGCGCGGGGCGAGGACGAGGGACGGGGCCCGTAGCGGACCTCGGCCCGGATCCGGGCGGTACCGGACGGGAAGCCCGGGACGCTCCCCTCGGACACGATTTCGTACGTCTCCAGGGCGGATACCGTTCCGCGTTCGCCGGAAACGGTTTCCCGCCCCGTTTTCCGGATGGTCACGGAATATTGGCCCGAGAGGTTCGGCCCGACCGGGAGGCGCCTCCTGTAGGGGATCCCTTCCCCGGGCGTTTCCGGGAGCCGGGCGACGGCGGCGTGCACGCCGGCCCTCGCCATGTTCCTGGCCACCGCGGCCCGGTGGAACGGGTGGGAGGCATCGCCGGACGGGATGGCGGAGCGGGAAACGACGTACATCCCGGCCGCGCTGAGGAGCACGAGAAGAAGCATCGCCACGACGAGCGCGCTCCCCTTCTGGCCTCCCATGGGGTTCAATACCCCGCGTCCGATCGCTGCGTGACGAGGGCTACCTGCCGCCACTTCCCCTCTCCCTGCCTCCAGTAACACCAGACGATGACCGTTTTCAGGGTGGGGACCTCGGGGTCCGGCCCGACGTGCCAGAGGCGGTAAAAGGTCGTTTTCCCGACGACGCGGGAATCCCCCGCGGAAAACGGAAGGCGGGAGGTGTCGGGATACGGACCGTCGGGGCCAACCAGAAACCCTGCCTGCCCGGAGGGCGCCAGTTCGGCAAACGGAACCGCCCCCAGTCGATCCAGGGCATCCTGCGCGAGCTCCGTCGCGTCCCGCTCCCCCGTCGGGGCGGAAGGCGGCCGGGCCGTCAGGGCAGAGAGCTGCAGCATCGCGAGGGAGAGGAGGCCGAGGGAGAGGATCAGCAGCGCGATGAAGATTTCCAGGAGCGAGTAGCCCGCTTCTCCCTTCCGGCGTGATCGAGCCACGTCGTGCCCGCCAACCCGCCGTCACCGCGGACCGGGGGCGTCTTCCTCCCGGACGGTGGCGGTGAACCGCGCGGCCGTCTCCGCCCCCGCCCCGTCGGACACCTTGACGACGAAGGGAACCGTCCCGGTGGTTCCCGGAACCGTCTCCCAGCGGACCACGCCGGTGGCCGGATCGATCCGCATTCCGGGCGGGGCTTCCTCGAGGGTGTAGATCAGCGGAGTCCCGGCGCTGCTGGAAGCGAGGATCCGGAACGAGAGGACGTTCCCGTCCGCCGCCAGCCGGTCTTTTCCCTCGATCAGGACGGAATTCCGGATCGTCCGGGAGAGG
>DASWBR010000098.1:0-5010 GCA_036390495.1 Candidatus Deferrimicrobiaceae bacterium
GGGAGGGTGTCGTCCTCCTCGGTCAGCCCAAGCCGGCAATTGATCAGCCGCTCGATCCCGGTGATGTTGCGGCCGATCTCGTCGAGCTGCCCGGGAGTGAACTCCTCCCCGGTCAATTCCTTCAGCTGCCGCGCGAAGTCCTCGTAGTCGGCGGTGGAGGGGGAGTTGAACAGTTTGGTCGCGAAGCGGCACATGCCGACCGCGTCGCCGACGGCGAAGATGTTCTCGCACTGGCGGACCGCGTGCTCCTTCCCCTCGTACCGGTTCGGTTCCGGCGCGACGTACCCGCCGTAGAGGGCGGTCTTGAACCCGACGTCGTCGTTTATCCGGGCATTGATCTCGAGCGTGGGGCGGTTCCGAAGGTGATCCATGCCGCGGGTCGCGACGGCGAGCCCGAGCGCGAACCCTTTCAGGATCCGGGCGTCGTGGGGGTCGGACTGGAAGAGCCCCTTGACGGCCATCCGGTATTTCAGGGCTTCCTCCGGGTACCTCCCCTTCTCCACCGCCCGGCTGGAGTCGGCGATGACGTCGCCGAACCCTTTCCGCGCGGCCGTCAGGAAGAGAAGCTGTTCGACGACCCCGACGTTTCCCCAGGTCAGGTCGAGCCCTCCCGTGTCCGCCGCCGTGAGGATCCCGCGCTGCCACAGCTCCATGGCCCAGGCGATGGCGCTCCCCGCGCTGGCGGAGTCGAGGCCGAGGTCGTTGACGAGGTTGTTCAACCGAAGGACCTGCTCGGGCTCCCGGATGCCGATCATGGGGCCCATCTTCCCGAGGGTGACGTAGTCGGGGCCGTCCCCCTTGTCGTACCGGTCGTACACCCCGTCGCCCCGGGCCCCCTTGTAGCTCTTCTCCCGCGCGTGCACGACTACCGCCTCGCCCGGTTCGTACGGGGCGTTCCCTGCCGCCCCCGCCAGCGCCCGGGCGCCCCAACCCCCCTTCCCTTCCGGGGTGAGGTCGTTCAGGGGACGGCACCGGATCGGGCACGTCAGGCAGCCGTCCATGCCGGGGCGGTAGGCGTCGAAGTTGTCGGCGTCGAGGGTGTCGTACCAGCGGGTCTCCTGGTTGTTCTTCGTCCCCATGGCGCCGAGGATGCGACTGGGTTTGTAGAGGAACGGCGTCCCGACGGTCTTCAGCGCATACCGGACCACGCTGGTCGAGAGGATCTTGTGGGCGATGTCCCGGTTCTTCTCCTTGAACGCCGCGGACAGCACGGGCGGTACGCAGCGCCCCCGGATCAGGACGGCCTTCAGCTTCATGGAGCCCATCTTCGCCCCGGGTCCGCCCCGGGCGTAGAGGGCCTTGGGTCCCCCCATGATGCCGGCGGACAGGACCTGGTTCTCCCCCGCCCGGGTGATGCGGGCCAGCGCCATGTCCACCCGCTCCCTGCAGGAGAAGTCCCTCTCGACGGCGCGGGTCACGTCGGTATTGTCCATCCCGAGGTACGGGGAGGCGTCGTGGTACCGGACATCCCCGTGGGAGATTTCCAGGAGGGTCCATCCGGCCGCCCGACCGTACAGGACGAGGTGGTCGTACCCGTGGAGTTTCAGGAACGTGGGGAAGGCGTCCCCGCAATTGCTGTCGAGGACGGCGCGGCTGTCGGGAGCGAGGCTCGTGACGTTGCCGCGGCAGGCGGTGGGAACCGTCCCCGTCAGGATCCCGCTGCCGAAGATCAGGGGAACCGCGGGATCCAGCGGATCCGGCGGCTCCGGGCCGCACGGCAGGAGATTGTAGAGGAGGTACATGTTCCCGCCGCGGTTCGAGAGGAAGGTGCGGAACACCTCCGCGGGCAGATACCGTGAGAAGTGCTCCCGGCGCTCGAGGTCGACGAACAGCGTCGCCCCCTGGTTCCCGTACTGCGGCCGGTCGTGCATCCGGGCCGAAAGCCGCGCCACCTTCTCCCTGACGTCCATCAGCGGGTCACTTCGGTTCCATCGCCTTGACGAGGCCGCGGACCATGGTGTTGTAGGGGGTGGGCAACCCCGCCTGCGCGCCGTACTCGATGATCTTCCCGTTGATGTAGTCGATCTCCGTCCGCCGTCCCGCCTCGATGTCCTGCAGCATGGACGGCTTGTGGTGGCCGGCGTTCCGGATGTATTCGATGCAGTACGGGTAGTAGTCCGGGCCGAGGTGGAACTCGTTGGCCCGCGCCACGGCGGCGCCCTCCTTGATGAGGAGGTCCACCAGGTGGTAGAGAATCGGGTCGCTGATGATCTCGAACATGGTCTTGCCGGTGATGGCGCAGATGGGGTTCATGCAGGCGTTGAGGACGGCCTTGCGCCAGACCATGTCCTGGATCCGGTCGGTGTGCAGGGTGTCGAGCCCGCACCGGGTGAGCGCCTCGCAGATCCCGACGGCGGCGTCCCGCGACTGCGGGTCGAGCTCCTGGATCCGGTGGGGGCGGTGGTGGAATGCGATCCGCACGCGGGCCGGCTCGAGGGGGACGCAGCCGAGATTGACGACGCCCCGAAGGACGTGCCGGGCTCCGAGGTTCTGGGCGAGGACCCGTTCGGTGTCGATCCCGTTCTGCCAGCTGACGACGTACCTCCCGTCGCCGACGACCCCCTCGAGGGCGGAGGCGATCAGGGGGAGGGCGGTGGCCTTCACGGCGACGAAGACGACGTCGGGCGGATCTCCCGCCAGGTCGTCGACGTGGGTGGTGATCCGGGAGACCCGGGCCTGCAGGGCGTCGGTTCCCTCGATCCGGATTCCGGGGGAAAGCGCGGGTCCGATCAGCGCCGGCACGACGTCGCACAGCGTGACGTCGTATCCCCCCCGGGCGAGAAATGCGGCGGCGATCGTCCCTACGGGCCCGGCGCCGATCACCGCGAACCTCTTCGGCTGGTACCTGGCGTTTCCCATCGGATCGTTGGCCCCCTGGAGGCGTTACGGGGTGTGCTCGGCCACCCAGAACGCCCTGGAATCGAGGATCTTGACGCCGTTGGCCTGCAGGATCCCGATCGCGCGGTCGGCGTCGCGGAAGCGGAAGACCACCACCGCCTTCCCGGAGGATCCCCCGATCAGGCCGTACATGTATTCGACGTTCACGTCGCCCTCCTTGAGCGGGAGGAGCGCCCGGGCCAGGCTGCCGGGGGTGTCCTCGATCTCCGCGGCGACGACGTCGTCGATCCGGGCCGGAAGCTGCTTTTCCATGATCACCCTCCGGGCCTTCGCGACGTCGGACACGAGGACCCGGAGGACCCCGTAGTCGGTGGTGTCGCTGATGCAGAGGGACCGCAGGTTGATCCCGGCGTCCCCGAGCGCCTTGAGCGCCCCGTACAGGCGGCCGGGGGCGTTCTCGAGAAATATGGACAGCTGCTTCAGCTTCATGGGGCCGGTCTCCCTCTACTTCTTCTCCGAATAGTCGTAGAACCCGCGGCCGGTCTTGCGCCCGAGGTACCCCGCCTTCACCATGTTGCGCAGCAGACCGGGGGCGGCGAACCGGGGCTCCTTCGTGTACTTGTAGAACATCTCGCCGACCAGGTAGGAGATCTCGACGCCGGTGAAGTCCATGAGCTCGAACGGGCCCATCGGCATCCCGGCGCCGAGCTTCATCGCCTTGTCGATGTCCTCGGCCGACGCCACGCCAGCCTCCAGGAGGCGGACCGCGTCGATCATGTAGGGGATCAGGAGGCGGTTCAGGACGAACCCCGGCGTGTCCTTGCAGGTGATGGCGGTCTTGCCGAGCTTCCCGGCCATCGCCAGGGCCAGCTCCGTGGTCGCCTTCTCCGTCTGCATGGCGGGGATCACCTCGACCAGCTGCATCATCGGGACCGGGTTGAAGAAGTGCATCCCGACGAACTTCGCGGGGCGCTTCACCAGGGAGGCCATTTCCGTGATGGAGATCGAGGAGGTGTTGGTGGCGTAGACCGTGTCGTCCCCGCCGATGGCGTCGAGCTTCCCGAAGATCTCCTTCTTGACGTCCACGTCCTCGAAGACCGCCTCGAAGACGAAGGGGACGCCCGAAAGCGAGTTCACGTCGGTCGAGAAGGAGATGCGGTCCAGCGCCTCCTTCATCTGGTCCGCCGTGATCTTCTCCTTCTTGACCATCCGCTCGAGGCTTCCGGCGATCGTCTTGCGGGCCCGCGCCCAGACCGCGTCGCTCACGTCCACCACCTTCACCTGGAACCCCGACTGGGCCGCCACCTGGGCGATCCCGGCGCCCATGCTGCCGGCGCCCACGACCCCCACGGTCCGGATGTCCTCGATCTTCATCGTGCGCCCTCCTTTGGAATGGATGGAATGGTGTTCATCGGCTCTGAAAGACGGGCTTCCGCTTCTCCGCGAACGCGGCGAGCCCCTCCTTTGCATCGTGCGTCCCGTGGTTTTCCAGTCCGTACCGGCGCTCCACCGCGAGGGCCTGCTCCATGGGCAGGTCGATTCCCTCGCGGACCGCGGCCTTGATGTACCCCATGGCCTTGCCGGCCCCGGCGGCGAGCTGCCGGGCGAACGCCATGACCTCTTCCATGAGGCTCCCCGCCTCGACGACCCGGTCGACGAGGCCGATCTTCAGCGCCTCCTCCGGCCCCAGCGCCCTCCCGCGCAGGAGAATGTCCATGGCCCTGGACAGCCCCACCAGGCGGGGAAGCCTCTGGGTCCCGCCCGCCCCGGGGAGGATCCCCAGGGTCGCCTCCGGCAGGCCGATGAGCGCCTTCCCCGCCGCCATGAAGCGGTAGTCGCACGCGAGCGCCAGCTCGCACCCTCCCCCCAGAGCGTGGCCGTTGATGGCGGCGATCACCACCTTCCGCATGCGGGCGAGCGTGTCGTTGGCGCCCTGCAGCAGCTTCGAGAACGCCTCGGACTCCTCCCGTCCCATGGAAGCCATCTCCTTGATGTCCGCGCCGGCGACGAACGCCCTCTCCAGCGCGCTGGCGACGACCACCACCGTCACGTCCTCCATCCTCTCCGCCTCGCCGAAGGCGCGGGAGAGCTCCTGCCCGAACTCCCGGTTCAGGGGGTTCGTGGGGGGGCGGTTGAGGGTGATCGTCAGGATCCGGCCCTCCTGCTGCATCG
>DASWBR010000099.1:0-2080 GCA_036390495.1 Candidatus Deferrimicrobiaceae bacterium
TCCTCGGCGCGGGTCCGCTCCGCGAGGTGATTCTTGATGGTTTCCAGCATGAGGTCGTTCGCGTGCACCAGCGTCGAAATCTCGTTCCCCCGCGGAACGGATTCGGGCCCCGGCCCGGAATATTCCCGGATGACCTGCTGCGCCTTCCGGTGCAACCGTTTCAACGGCCAGATCAGGTGAAACGTGAAACCGACCCCGAGCAGGGCGATGCCGACCAGGAGGATCCCCCCCCATTGGGCCATCTTCGCCCGGTTTCTCGCCAACAGCTCCTGGATGACGCTGATGTCCGTCTCGATCACGAGGCAGAACTGGTTGTCCACGATTTTCAGGGGAACGTACGTGTAGGACCTGTAGCTTTTCCGATCCACATGGAAGACGGGTTTCTGCCCGGACAGGCTGCTTTGCGCGAGAGCGGGGTCGAACGTCCGGGTGTCCCCGCCATCGTATGAATCCGCGATCACGCGGTCGGAGGTTGCGAGGAACACCTGGCTCCCCGTATCCTGCGCGAGCTTCCTTGCGAAGGGATCATCGATCCGGCTGCCGAGAACCAGGATCGCCTTCGGCTTCCCTTTTTCGAAACCGAGGATGGGGACGATGGCCCAGATCCCCGTGTCTCCCGGCCCCCCGCCCGCCGTGATGACCTGCTCCCCCCTCAACGCCCTGCGGAAAGCCGGCGTTTCCGGCAGACTCGGGACCCCCGGTTCCGTCTTCTTCCCCGCCTGGTACAGGACCTTTCCGCCCGGGTCGACCACGAGGAATACCGGCAGGTTCATCTTCGGGTAGAGCTGGTCCATCGCGGCCTTCAACGGTTTTACGTCTCCCCGGGTCCCGTTGTAGTGGTACACCGCGTATACAAGGTCGGTGTCGTTCTTCAGGATCTTCGCGAAACTGGAAATCCTCTTGACTTCCGTGGAGACGATGGACTCGATCGTCAGGTGGATATTGCGGGCCTTGTTCCCCTCCCTTTCCTCGAAAACGGTGTAGAAGACCGACTTGTTGACGTAATAGCCGGCGGTGAAGATGCCGAGGGTAATGAGGAGGAGGAACGCCACGACGGGGACGGCGATGGTGTTCCGGGGCCGGAGCTTCCGGAGCCGCTCCGGGAAATCGACCAGGAATCCGGAAAATGCGCTCACCGATACTCCTTGCAGTCGGATAACATCCCGTCTGAACTATCGGAAAATCCGGTCGCCTTATTCAGCCTTTTGCCTGGAGCGGTCTATAATGGCGGCCGGGAGGGGCCCTCGCCATGCCGCTGACGGAAGCGCCCGGGTTCCGGATGTATTACGAGGGGCACGGGGTCGGATTCCCATTGCTGATGATCAACGGTTTGGGGAGCGACCACCTGGAGTGGCTCCACCAGCTGCCCGCGTTCGCGCTGTGCTTCCGGGTGGTCGTCTTCGACAACCGGGGGACCGGCAGGAGCGCGGTCCCGCCGGGCCCGTACACGACCGCGCAGATGGCGGACGACGCGGCGGCGCTGCTCCGTTTCCTGGGTTTCGGACGGGCGCACGTCCTGGGGGTATCGCTGGGCGGGATGGTCGCGCAGGAGGTCGCGCTGCGGCACCCGGACCTCGTGGACGGGCTGGTGCTGGGGTGCACCGGACCGGGCGGGACCCTTTCCATCCGCCCCTCTCCCGAGGCGATGGCGGCGTTCGCGCTCGCGAAGGGGGACGACCCGGAAGCGGAACTGCGGCGGATGATCCCGTTCCTGTACACCGACGCCTGTTGCCGGGAACATCCGGAGGAGATCGAGGGGTTCATCCGGAGGAGGATGTTGAATCCGACACCGCCGGAAGGATACGCGGCCCAGCTGGCCGCCGCGGTGACCCACGACGCATCCGAGCGGCTTCCCCGGATCCGGGCGAGGACCCTCGTCATCACGGGGGACGCGGACCGGCTCGTGAACATGGAGAATTCGCGCCGGCTCGCGGAACGGATTCCCGGGGCGAAGCTCGTCGTCCTCCCGGGCGCGCCGCACCGACTCTTCGCGGAGACCGCGGAGGCCTTCAACCACGAAGTCCTCCGCTTCCTGAAATCGTAAAACCGGGACGTTCCTAAAACTCCCCCAAATCCGGGA
>DASWBR010000100.1:0-4047 GCA_036390495.1 Candidatus Deferrimicrobiaceae bacterium
GATCATCCCGATGCGCATCACGAAGATCCAGACCAGCAGCTGGATCTGGATCCCCTCCTTCGCCGCGGGGTCGAGCTTCTGCCCGACGGCGAGGAGGATGAAGGTGATGAGCGCCACGCCGGTGACGCCGTACGTCTCGAATCCGTCCGCCGTGGGGCCGACCGAGTCGCCCGCGTTGTCGCCCGTGCAGTCGGCGATGACGCCGGGGTTCCGCGCGTCGTCCTCCTTGATCTTGAAGACGATCTTCATCAGGTCCGACCCGATGTCGGCGATCTTGGTGAAGATGCCGCCCGCGATCCGGAGCGCCGCGGCGCCGAGGGACTCGCCGATGGCGAAGCCGATGAAGCAGGGGCCCGCGAGATCCCCGGGGACGAAGAGGAGAATGAAGAGCATGAGGACCAGCTCGACGGCGATCAGGAGCATCCCGATGCTCATCCCCGCCTTCAGCGGGATCGCCATCGTCGGGTACGGCTTCCCCTTCAGGCCCGCGAACGCGGTCCGCGAGTTGGCGAAGGTGTTCATCCGGATCCCGAACCACGCCACCGAGTAGCTGCCCAGGATGCCGACGATGCTGAAGATGACGATGATTCCGATCTTGAACGCGTCCATCGACCGGCTGAAGTACCACACCATGATCGCGGCGATGAAGGCCCACAGGATGGCGAGGAACTTCCCTTGCTGGATCAGGTACGTCTTGCACGTCTCGTAGATCAGCTCGGAGATCTCGAGCATCGACTTGTGGACGGGCAGGTTCTTGATCTGCGTGAACTGGACGAGGCTGAAGGCGATCCCCAGGACGCAGATCACGAGCCCGTACAGGAGCAGCGTGTGGCCGGTCATCCCGAGGAAACTCTCCTTGGCCAGGTCCGGGATCACCAACTCCGCCTCGCTCGCGCCGGCCGCGGTGGCCAGCAGGAGGAGGAACAGGGCCGCCATCGCGGGGAACAGCTTCCTCGCGAGGGCGGACAACCGTGCGGTAACCGTGTCAGTCATAGCCCCTCCGTATCTGTTTTTACTGGATAAAACGTGGCGGGATGTCCGCCGGATTCAGCGAAAAAACAAGCCCGAAGGCGAGCCCGGGGCGAACGGTCGAGTTTGAAACGGGCAATTTGTACCACGCCCCGCCGCGCGGGTCAAGTAGTATAGTAAAGGCATGGATTTTCGGGGGAAACTGATCCTCGCCCCTCTGGCCGGGGTCACGGACACCACGTTCCGCCGCCTGTGCAGGGAGAACGGCGCCGACATCGTGGTGACGGAGATGGTGTCTGCGAAGGGGCTGCTCTGCGACCCCCGCCGGTCCGGGCGATACCTCGAATACCACGAGGCGGAGCGGCCGGTGGGGGCGCAGCTGTTCGGCTCCGATCCCGGCGAGATCGCGGAGGCCGCCGTCGAGGTGGCCCGCAGGGGATTCGACTTCGTGGACATCAACATGGGGTGCCCCGTCCGCAAGGTGACCGGGGGAGGGTCCGGGGCCGCGATCCTCTCGGATCCGCGCCGGGCGGGAGAGATCGCCCGGGCCGCCGTCCGCGCGGTCCGGATCCCCGTGACCGCCAAGATCCGCTCCGGCTTCGGCGCGGAGAGGGAGACGTACCTGGAGGTGGCCCGGGAACTGTTCGACGCCGGGATCGCCGCCGTCACCCTTCACCCCCGCCACCGCGGGCAGATGTTCTCGGGGACGGCGGACTGGCGGCACATCGCGGCGCTCAAGAAGGCGATTCCGGGGGAAGCCGTCGTCGGGAACGGGGATGTGAGGGGACCGGGCGACGCGGCGCGGATGGTCGCGGAAACGGGGTGCGACAGCGTGATGGTCGGCCGGGCCGCCATGGGGAACCCGTGGATTTTCGCGGGCCTGAAGCGGGAGATGGCCGCACCCGTCGGCGGCGCGGCCCCCGGCCCGGCCGGAGCCATCCCGACCCCCGCGGAACGGCGGGCCCTCATCCTCCGCCACGGGGAGGAGATGTACCTGCGGCACGGTGTGCACGGGATCCGGGAGATGCGGAAGCACCTCGCCTGGTACAGCCGCGGGATCCCCGGAGCAGCCGCCTTCCGGGCCGAACTCCCCGGGGTGGGGGACCCGGACTCGTTCCGGGACGTCGTCGGACGGTTCTTTTGACCGACCTCCTCCGCCAGACCCTCGAATCGGTCAACATCGGGATCCTGGTGTTCGACGCGGCGGGAAAGCTCGTCTACGTCAACCCCGCCGGCGAGGAACTGCTCCAGGGATCATCCCATGCCCTCCTTGGGAAACATTACCGCACGCTGTTCCGCGGAAGCCCGGGGGCGGCCCGGGTCCTCCGGAAAGCCCTCGGGGAGAACACGCCGGTCACCGCGTTCGACGTGGAGTTCCGCCCCGCGGGGATCGGCCGCGCGGTCCCCCGGGGCGGGAACGCCGCCCTCCCGGTGATGATCGGAGCCTCTCCCCTCTCCGGGGAGGCGGGAGATCTCCAGGGCGCCGTCCTCTCCATCAAGTCGGCGGAGATCCTCTCGCTCGTCGGCCAGGAGGAGCGGGCGGCGATGAGCGCCGACGAGATGCAGATGCTGGCATACGGCATCGCCCACGAGATCAAGAACCCCCTCGGGGGAATCCTGGGGGCGGCGCAATGGATCCTGCGGGACGAGGGGCCGGAGGAGGAACGGCTGGAAGGGGTCCGCCTGATCCTCCGGGAGGCCCAGCGGATCAACGGGCTGGTGGAGAAGATGCTGGAGATGGGCAGGCCCCCGCCGCCGCCGCGTCCCTTCGAGCTGCTCCCGCTGCTGCGGCAGGCGGAGCAGCTCCTCCTCTCCGAGGCGCGCCCGGAGGGGAAGAAGATCGCCTTCGAGGTGCGCGTCGACCCGAGCCTCCCCCCGGTTTCCGGCCACCCGGACACGATCTACCGGGCGCTGCTGAACGTGATGAAGAACGCGGTGGAGGCAATCGGGAGCTCCGGCACGGTCCGCATCGAGGCGCGGATGAACGTGAATTACCGGGTGGCCCGGGGCCGGGGGAGGAGGCGCTCCTTCCTCGAGATCGAGATCGCGGACGACGGGGCGGGGATGACCGGGGAAGAGGCCCGGAAGGCCCTCCTCCCCTTCTACACCACGAAGCCGAAGGGTACCGGGCTGGGGCTGGTGATGGCGCGACAGGCCGTTACGCGGCACGGGGGGAAGCTCGATATCCGATCCGCGCGCGGCGCGGGAACCGCGGTTAGAATATCCCTTCCGGTCGACCCCGGGAGAAAGGCCGCTCCGTGAAGAGAGTCCTCATCGCCGACGACGACGAAAGCATCCGCTGGGTCCTCCAGAAGGCCGTCACCGGCATGGGATTCGCGGCGGACCTGGCCGAGGACGGGGACAAGGCCATCGCCCTTCTCGGGAAGACCCCTTACGCCGCCGCCTTCGTGGACATCCGGATGCCCGGCGTGGAGGGGATCGAGGTCCTCGAGCGCGTGCAGGCGCGGAAGTCCCCTACCCGCTTTTTCATCATGACCGCTGTCCACCGTCCCGATGCCGCCGCCCGCTCGACGCGCGCCGGCGCCGCGGAGTTCATCACCAAGCCGTTCGACCTCTCCCGGATCGAGGGCCTCCTGCGCGAAGTGGCGCAGGAGGCGTCGTCCCGCGAGAGGCCGTACCGGCCCGAGGAACGGGAGGACTGGAGCTCCGCCCGCATCGTGGGAAGGAGCCGGGCGATCCTCGAGGTGTTCCAGAACATCGGGAAGGTGGCCGACTCGGACGCCACCATCCTCCTCCTCGGGGAGCGCGGTGTGGGGAAGGAGCGGATCGCCCGGTGCATCCACGAGCTGGGAGGCCGGAAGGGACCGTTCGTAGCGGTGAACACCACGGCGATCCCCCGCGACCTGCAGGAGGCGGAGCTGTTCGGACACGAGAGGGGCGCGTTCACCGGGGCGGAAGGGGCCCGCGAGGGGAAACTGTCGGCCGCGCAGGACGGCACCCTGTTCCTCGACGAGATCGGCGACACGCCGGTCGACCTCCAGGCCAAGCTCCTCCGGGTGCTCCAGGAGCGGGAGTACACGCCGCTCGGGTCGAACCAGGCGAGGAAGTTCCGGGGCC
>DASWBR010000101.1:0-20169 GCA_036390495.1 Candidatus Deferrimicrobiaceae bacterium
GGCGAGCATCGCCCTGGCGAGGCATTTCCCGGCGATGTCGGGGATCAGCTCGGCCGCCCCCGGCGACTCGTGCAGGGACACGAGGAGATCCGCGGGCGGGATGGCGGCGGGTAGAACCTCGTCGGGGTCGTCGATCACCGCGGGGAGCCTCGCCGAGAGGGAGAGCCGGAGGACCTCCCACGTTTCCGGACGGTTCGCCGCGATATTCTCCGCGATCCGCTCCCCGTACTTTCCCTGCGTCGAAAACAGGATCCTCACCGCGCCCCTCCCCGTGTCCCCAGCATGCAGGCCACCGCGAGGGCGACGGCGTCCGCCGCCGCGGACTCCCCCGGCGGCAGATCGAGGAAGGAGCGGCCGGACGCCTCCCATGCGGGCAGGGACGGGTCGTGCGGGAGCTCCGCGAGGAGCGGGAGCCCCGGGTCCGGGGCGCTGCGCGCCTCCGTCACCGCGTACGGCCGGTTCAGGAGGAGCCACGCGTTCCCGACGGGAAGGGTGAGCTCCCGGGCGAGGTCCCGGATCGCCGCGACGGCGGACAGGCCGCGGGGGGACGGGTCACCCACCAGGACGAGATGGTCGATCCGCCGCACGTTGCGCCGGGAGAGGTGCTCCATCCCCGCCTCGTTGTCCACCACGACGGCGCGGTATCCTCCCTCCAGCCGGGAGAGGGAGTCGCGCAGGAGGTTGTTCACGTAGCAGTAGCACCCCGGGCCCTCGCCGCGCCCCATCGCGACGAGGTCCACGGCGGCTCCCTCGGCGACGCGGAGCTGCACCTCGGCGGCGATCCGGTCCGACAGCGCGACCGACCCGACGCTTCCGGGCGCCGACGGCAGCAGCTCCTCCCGCAGCCCCCCCAGCCCCGGGGGAAGGGGAAGGGCGAGGAGCAGGTGCAGGTTCGCGTGGGGGTCCGCGTCCACGGCCAGCAGCGGGCGGACGCCGGCCTGTACCAGTCCGCGCAGGAGCAGGGCCGAGCAGGTCGTCTTCCCGACGCCCCCCTTTCCGGCGACCGCTACCATCATCGTCACGGGTTCCCCCCCCCGTACCGGCGCCGAAGGAGCGCGGACAAATCTTCTGTCAGCCGGAGGGCCCGCACCGCGGCGTCCTCGGGAAGCGTGCCCAGGCCGCACGCGGGCGTGAGGACGGCGGACGGGATGACCGCGTCCCGGGGGATCCCGCGCGAGGCGAACCGGTCCAGGATCCCCTCCATCCGGGAGGCGAGGGATTCCGGCGTCTCCGAGCCGATCGCCTCCCTCGCAGTGGGGACCACGCCGAACGCGATCCGCCCCCCCCGGGCGAGGAACCGGTTCACCTCCTCCGGGTACAGGAGGAGGGAGTCGGCGTACTCGTAGGCGTCGAAGGACAGGTACTCCACCCGGGAGGAGAGGACGAGCCCCCAGTCGGTGTTCGCGCAGCAGTGGATCCCGCAGAGGACGCCGGGGAGACCCTCGAAGATCTCGTCGAGGGCGGCCACCACGTCCTCCCGGGGGAGGGAGAGGATGGCGGATCCCACCGACGCGAGGTACGGCTCATCGAGGACGAGGATCACGTTCCCGGAGAGCCCGGAGAGCCTCGCCGCCTGCCACTGGGCCGCGCGGAGCAGGTACTTCACCAGCACGTCCCTTCCCACGACGTCGTAGAAGATCGGCTTCTTGTCCCGGTCGCACACCATCAGGCCGAAGGAGACGGGACCGGTCACCTGGCCCTTCACCGCGGGGTACGGGCCTTTCGCCGTCCCGAGCAGTTCGTGGAGCCCCGCGGCGCGTTCCGGGGGGAGCGCGAAGGAGTCGAGGGAACCGGTGAGGAACGCCTCGTAGAACGCCTCGGCGCCGCGGAGCAGCGCTTCCCCGCTTTCCATGAAGAGTTTGTCCCCGGCCATGCCGGCGCCCGGGAGGGTCGCCGCGTATTGCGGGTACATGTGCTCGAGGGGGGTGCGCATCGGAAGCTGGGGCCAGTACGGGATCTCGCGAAACCGCGCGAGGACTTCCCGGACGGCGGCCGAAGGGTCGGTGTGCGGGAGGCTTCCCACCCCCGTGCAGGGAAAGGGTCCGGGCAGCGTCGTCACGTCGCGGCACCCGTCCCGGCCAGCGCGGCCCGGTACCCCTCCTCGTCGGTGTGCGGGAGGAAGAGGGCGCGCTGGTAAAGCTCCATGAACGCCGGGTCGGAGGAGAGGTCGTGGTAGAGCGTCGCCGGGGCGAGCTCCAGGGCCTCCTTCCAGCGGCGCCGGTTGCGCAGGGCCCCGATTGCCCCGGCGAGGGAGGCGTTGCCCAGCGGGAGGAAGCGGGGGAGCGGGAAGGGGGGGAACAGCCCGATGGTGAGGGCGGACCGCAGGTCGAGGAAATTGCCGAAGCCGCCGGCGACGTACACGCGGGCCACCGACCCGAGCGGAAGGCCCACCGCGCGGAGCATCGCCTCCGCGGCGGCGCACAGGGCCGCCTTGGTTCGAAGGATGCTCTTCAGGTCGGCCTCGCACAGCGTCACCTCGCGCCCCGTCGCGCTCCGGTCCGCGGGGACGACGACGTACGCCTCCCCGCGATCCGTGGAACGGAGCGGGGCGTCCCCGCGGCGCGCGAACCGCCCCGCCCGGTCGACGAGGCCCGCCCGGAACATCTCCGCGCACAGGTCGAGGATCCCAGAGCCGCACAGCCCGGCGGGGCGACCCCGGCCGATCACGGTGAACGACGGGACGCCCGTCGCCCGGTCGATGCGCACCGACTCGATCGCCCCGGGGTAGGCGCGCATGCCGCACCCGATGTCCCCCCCCTCGAAGGCGGGGCCGGCGGAGGAGGAGCAGGCGATCCGCCAGTCCCGGTTCCCCAGTGCCACTTCCCCGTTGGTCCCCACGTCGAACAGGAGGGATACCTCCTCGTCCCGGTGCATCCCCGAGGCGAGGATGTCCGCCACCACGTCGCCACCGACGAAACCTCCGAGGGAAGGGAAGATCCTCCATTGCGCGTCGGGCGCCGCCGCGATTCCAAGGGCCCTCCCGGTGGCGACCGGGTACTCCTTCTGCACGGGCCGGTACGGCGGCCGGCGGATGGGGGAAGGGTCGAGCCCGTACAGGACGTGGGAGATCACGGTGTTCCCCGCCGCGCAGACGTCCGTGACTTCCCCCCGGAGATCGGTCCGGGAGAGGAGTCGCGCGACGAGGTTTTCCACCCCCCGCAGGAGCCGCTCCCGCAGGAATTCGAACCCCCCCGGGGTCTCCTCCGCGAACACGACCCGCGAGATGAGGTCCTCCCCGCAAGCCATCTGGGGGTTGTCCGACGAGGCGCGCGCGAGCACGGCCCCGTCGGAAAGGTCCACGAGGGCCCCGGCCAGGGTGCTCGTGCCGAGGTCGAGGGCTACCCCGAAGGGCCTGCACCCCGCGGCGGCGCGCTGGAGGGGGAGGAAGGGGCCGTCGCCCGCCATGTCCTTCCCGTCGAGGTAGGCGGCGAGGCGGGCGGGCCGGCTCTCCGGGAGGACGGTGACCGAAACCTTGCCGGAGAGCGGGACGCAGCGGCACGCGAGCCGGATCCCCGCGGCGCGCTCCGCGG
The DNA here is from genome assembly GCA_036390495.1 of Candidatus Deferrimicrobiaceae bacterium. Taxonomy (GTDB): domain Bacteria; phylum Desulfobacterota; class Deferrimicrobia; order Deferrimicrobiales; family Deferrimicrobiaceae; genus JAGGAJ01. Next base: position 3,531 of record DASWBR010000101.1, read on the forward strand.
GAGACAACACCCCCGGGTCGTCTCCGCCCTTCACGGCTCCGGCCACCCCGACGCGGCACTTCCCGCACCGGCTCTCGCCCCCGCACGGGGCCAGCAGCGGGACCCCCGCCCGGAGGGCGTGCGCGAGGAGGGAATCGCCGGGGGAAAGGGGGACATCAATCCCCTCCGGGAAGAAGCGGACGACGCCCGCCCCGGCGTCAGGCATTCGCCGGGAGGAACGCCGCGGGCGGAAGGCGGCGGAGGTACGGCGGGATGGCGGACGACTCCTGCGGGCCGACGAGGACCCGCCACGAAGATAGCTCCTCGATCCGCCCGGAGAGGCGCGCGACCATGCCGGGCAGGATCAGCGTGCGGTGCCCCACCTTCTCCCCGATGCCGCACCCGGAGAGCATCTTCGCGATCGACTCTCCCGTGAATTTCCCGGCGGCCCACGCCGTCAGGACGGACATGCCGTCGACGTCCGCAATGAGGAGATACGCGGGGACCCTGGAGGCCTCCACGTCGCCTCGAACGGTGAAATAGGTGAGGGAGAAGTTCGTCGTGATGAGGACGGGGGAGGAGGAGGTGACGTTCCCGACCGCGTACACCCCCGGCTCCACCTGGATCGGGCGCTGCGGATCGGTGAACACGTTCTGCCGCAGCGTCAGGAGGGGAAGGATGTCCGCGGGGTCGGCCGTGTCGAGGACCAGCAGGGACCCGTACTTCGGGATCAGCAGCGCTGCCGTCCCGAACGGCTCGGGGAACGGTTCGCCGAGGTCGAAGGCGGTCGGGCACGCGAGGTCCCGGTTCCGCGAGAGGATCGCCAGCCGCCGGATCTGGACCGAGCCCTCCACGGCGCCGCGGGAATCGCCCGGGGCGGGGTCGGCGACCAGTTCCTTCGCCCCCGCGGCGCGCGCCGCCCGGAGGGCGTCGTACAACCCCCCGATCCCGTCCGCGCGGACCCGGAGCGGAAGCTTCCGCTCGGCCGCCATCTTCGCGGCGGCCCCGAGGTCCGCGGCGGGAGGGGCCAGCAGGGGACGTGACCCCTCCACGGCATCCGCCGCCGCGGCGAGCGGGCCCGGAGGGGCGAGGAGGACCAGGGGGAGGCCGGTGGCCTCCAGCGCGGCAGCGGCAGCCTTCGCGTACGCCACCGGGTCGCCCGATCCGCACCGGAGCGCGACGAGGTCCACGCCGATCCGTTGCCCGACCCGTTCGAAGGATAGCGCCCGGATCGCCCGGAGCCGCTCCCCGAAGGCGTCGGGCGGGAGGTCGTCCGAAACCGAAACCGCGATCGCCGTGGGGTGGTAGAACGTCTTCTCGTGGCGGAACAGGACCGTCTCGTCCCCGAGGATCACCTCGTCCCGGCCCGTGCCGATGGTCACCTTCGGAAGCGGCGGCGCGGCCGCGGAACCGAGGGTTTCCTTCGCCTCCTCCGAGGCGTGGGGGCAAAGCTCGACCGTCGCCTTCCCGGCGGCCATCTGCATCGCGAAGGCCAGGCAGGTGGGGAAGCCGCAATCCTTGCAGTTGGTCTTCGGAAGCAGCTTGTAGATCTCCAGTGCCGTCAGCGCCATGCCGCACCTGACAGGCGCGCCACGTTCCCCGGGTGGCGGCACACGAGCAGGTCCGCCCCGGCGGCCAGGCAGGCGAGTCCCGTGGTTTCCTCCCAGCGGCGGCCGCGCCGGTCCGCGTCCCCCCAGGACGTCTCCGACGCGTCCGACGCCTCCCGCGCCTTCCACGCGTCGCCCAGGTGGCAGAGGACGGGGCGCGCGAGCATCGCATCGCCCTGGAGGCCCGAAAGCCGGATCCGCTCCACGATGGAGCAGGTGTACTCCAGTCCGTACCCGAGGCCGCCGGTCAGGGGGTCCATGATCACGCGGTCCGCCGGGAACCCGAGGTCGGCGAGCAGCAGGTTGATCTGCTTGGCCATGTTGATGTCGATGGGGGACCAGGAGACCAGGCCGTGCCCGTACGCCAGCGCGGCTCCCGCCAGGAGACGGTAATTCTTCTCCTCGGCGTAGGAAAGGAACACCGGGCGCGGGGCGGCCTCCGCCACGGCGGGGAACAGGCGCGCGTCCACCTCCTCGTCGCCGCACCCTCCGACGATCACGGGGGCGGGCACCGCGTCGAGGACCTCGCGGGCGAGGGCCGCTCCGTCGGCGACGCTCCGGCCGCCGGAGTCTGGGTGGCAGAGGGAGAGGTCGAGGAAGAGGAACCGGGCCCCCCATTCGGACACGCACCGGCGGGCCAGCGAAACGGGGTCGGCGGCGAGCTCCCCGATGGCGGACCGGAGGGACGGCGGAAGCTCCTCCGCCCCTGTGCGGACCTCCATGCCGACCGCGGGAAGGTTCGGCCGCTCCCCCTCGGGCGTGCAGGGCAGGGCGTTCTGGCCGCCCACGGTGACGGGGGACCCGCCGGGACCGGCGGGCAGCGTCACCGGCAGGATCCTCCCCGGGAACCTCTGCTCCGGAAGCGCGACGGTCACAGCAGGGGCGGCATGCCGAGGGCGGGGTGTCCCACCTTCCCGAGGTGCGAAACGAGCTGTTCGGGAGTGAGGGCCGTCGTCTCGTCCGCGATCTGGTCGACCAGGCCCGGCAGCCCGATCTCCGCCGCCCGCTCCCGCAGGGCGTCCCCGAGGTGCTCCTTCATCTCCCGGGTCATCCAGACGACCCGGGCGAGCCCTCCTTCCGCGCCGAGGAACTTCCGGCTGAGGAGGTAATGCTTCCCCACGCCCATGAATCCCGGGGTCTGGACGCCGCCCCCCACGGAACCCGCCAGGGTCGAGAACCCCATCCCGCACGGGGTCTCCTGTCCGGCGAACTCCCGGTTGACCACCATCACGCCGTTCGCCTCGGGGATCACCGCGAGGATGCACTCGAAGCAGCCGCACGACGTCATCGGCGCTTCCATGATGGAGTAGAGGTTCATCTCGTGCACCGTGTTGCGGGAGTTCTCCCGGACGAAGGCGTTGATCCCCCCGAAGGCCCCTTTCACCGGGTCGAGGACCGCCCCCTTGGCCACCGGCTGGTTCGGACCCGTCGGGGTGATCTCGAAACCCGCTTTCCCGTCGAGCCAGTTGATCGCGCCGCACAGCCCCAGCCGCTCCGGGGAAACGATGCAGACGTGGTTGGGGGCGAACGACTGGCAAAGCGTGCAGGAGTAGAACTCCTCCACCGCGTCGTCGGTGAGGGTCCGCGCCCGGGCGTCCCGCTCCGCGTACACCGCCCGCGCCGCCTCGACCCCCGCCGCCACGTCTTCCTGACGCGTGAGGATCCGGACCGACACCTTGTCCACGATGTTCCCGAAGTCCGCGTGCATCTTGGCGTACAGCATCATGCCGAGGTCGGCTAGGGTGAATCCCTTCTCCACCGCCTCGGTGGCGACACGGATCCAGGTGGTGTCCCGCTGGGCGACGTGCATCGTCCCCTCGCCGTAATTGACGATCCGGTGGATGCGGCGCTCCAGGACCGACTCGAAGTCCCGCTGCATCCGCGTCCCGGCCACACGCACCTCGATTCCCAGCGGAAGGGCGGTGCCGGCCTGCAGCCCCTGGATGTCCGGGCCCACGACCTCGATCTCCCGATCGCGGACCTCCTCCGGCGGCGCGCTCCGCACGAGTTCGTACGCCGCGGTCCTCCCCCCGCCGAACTCCACGTGGGTGTCGGACTTGCGGATCCGCTCCCCCTCGAAGGCCGGGCCGAAGGCGATCGGGATCGGGACCTTGACCATCTTCACCTTGATCCCCCGCGCCTCCAGGCCGGCGCGGGCCATCTCCTCCCCCGCGGGGCGGGAGAGCAGAAGCCCCGGGATCTCCGGCACCGGCTGATCGGCGAGGACGGTGAGCCCCGCCTTCATCGCGCCCGCCGCGACCGCGAGGGCGACGTCGTCCAGCGGTCCGAGGGCGCAGACGAACGCCTTCACCCGGTTCGCGAGGTAGGCGAGCATCGCGGCCGATTGCCCGCGGCCGATGCCGCCGAAGGTAAGCCCCGCCCGCACGGCGAAGTTGACGGCGTGGATCACCGCGGGAAACGGGCCCAGGGGGAACGTCTTGAAATCCTCGCCGAGCTTCACCCCCTCGCCGTCCAGCTGGGCTACGACGTCCCCCGCGAGGAAGACGAGGAGGCCGATCTCCTGGAAGCCGCGGACCATCGCCGCCGCCGCCGCGGGGTCCGACGCCTTGCCGACCACCACGGCGACCCCGGGGACCGACCCGTCCACCATGAAGATCCCGAGCTTGCGCAGGATCGAGTCGGGGACGAACCCCACGGCGGGCGGCGGGAACGGGTTGCCGTTCTCGTGGGACAAGGCGCCGATCACGTCCGCGGCCAGCAGCGTGGCAGCGCCGGCGTCGAGGGCGTTCTCCGCGGTGGCGCCGTCGCGGACGAGCGTCCCGGCGAGGTCGAGCGCCTTCCGCGCCCCTTCGAGCGTTGTCACCGACAGGTCGGTCAGGCCGAAGACAACCGGGAGTTCGTAGGCGGTTTCGGGGTAGGCGAGCGGGGCGTCTTTGCCGCGGCGGTGGACGGCAGCGTCCCGGGCCATCCCGGCGAGTCCGAGGACGGTCCTCGCGCCCCGGATGCAAGATGCGAAGAGGGGTTCGTGCATTCGGCTGGGCTCCTTCCCCCATCCGCTCGGAGGAGACGGGGATGGAAGATTGTATCGCTCGCCCGTTCCCGCCGCCAAGAGGTATTCCCGGGGAAAGCGCCCGTCCCTCCGGCGTTCTCCCGCGGGTCCTCCGAGAGGGGGGGCAGGGGAACCGGCGTCCCGGTCTCCCGCCTGCACGGAGGCTATTGCCGGATGGCGGCGTTCCGGAGGGAGAGTTCCAGGACGGTATCCCCCCCGCTCCGGACGGAGACCGGCAGGTCCCAGACAACCTGGTGCGAACCCTCGAGCATCCTGCCATACAGGAAGCAGATCCCGGGAGGCACCTTCAGGCGGCCGGCCCCATTGTCCCCGAGCGGAACGGTGCGAATGGAGATTCCCTTGAGGGAGGGGTCGAGCATCCCAAAATCCCGTACCCTCTGCTCCATATCGATCACGAGGGTCGCCAGCAGATCGTAATAGAGGGAACGGTACAGCGCCTCGTACCGTTCCAGCAGGTCCGGCAGGCCGGCGATCTCCTCCTTGGGCATCCTGGCGACCATCCCCCATCCATCCGGCGCGGACCGCTCCGCGGGGGAGAGGCGAAGGTATTCCCTCGCCGTGGGCGATGCGGGCCCGACTCTCTCCATGGACCCGTCGCGCGCCCGTTCCGAGGCGGTGCGGCCGTCCGGGAACCGGAATTCCTTCGGGTCCACGTTCATCAGGAACAGCCGGGTTGCCTTCTTGACGGAGAATCCTTCCCTCCCGGCGTGGACGCTGACCTTCACGACCAGGATCCCGCCGGCCGGCAGCGAATCGGTTGTTTTCGGGATCGTGACGATCTCCAGGACGTTCGCCGGGCGGGTCAAGGTGACCTTCGTCTTCCCGTCGTTCTCCAGGATCCATGCCGGAACATACGCCTCTCCCTGGATGAACGCCGCCCGGGCGTCCATGGGGACGCCGTCCACGAGAATCGGGATATCGGGCGGGGCCGCGAGCGAGGGATGGGCCGATGCAAGGAGTGCAGGTGCTGCGACGGCGAGGAAGGAGTGCCGGAACGTTCGCGCCAATGCGGCCCCTCATGGGGAGGTGGTATAGAGCATAGGTCGGTTTCGGGTCGGAGGCAAGGTGGAACCGATCCGCGGCACCGGATATCTTACTTACGGCACGAAGGCGCCGAAGGAACCATAACATGCGAAAAAGATTCCTGTTCCTCCTCGCCCATCCGGACGACGAAACGTTCGGGCCCGGGGGGACGATCGCGAAGTACGCTGCGGAGGGTGCCGAGGTGCACCTGGCGACCGCGACGCGCGGCGAGGCCGGGATGGTCGGGGATCCGCCGCTGACCGACCGGGAGCACCTCGGCGAGGTCCGGTCGGCGGAACTGCTTGCCGCGGCCGGGATCCTGGGAATCGCGGAGGTGCACTTCCTCGGGTTCCACGACGGCCAGCTGGCCGCGGTTCCGAGGGAGCTCGTCGTGGAGCGGACGGTGGAGACCATCCGATCCGTTCGGCCCCACGTCCTTGTGGGATTCGGGCCCGAGGGCGTGTCGCGGCATGCGGACCACGCGGTGATGTGCGAGGTCGCGCTGTCTGCGTTCGACCGGGCGGGGGACCCGTCCTGGTACCCGGGTCAACTGCGGGACGGGATCGGGGGCTGGGAACCGCTGAAGCTGTACCAGTTCGAGATCGCGAGGGAGATCTTCGAGGGGTGGGACGTGCCGCTGGCGGGCGTCCCGCGGGAGAAGCTCACCTCATTCATCGACACGTCGGAACACGTGGAAACGAAAATCTCCGCGTTTTCCTGCCACCGGACCCAGATGAAGGACGTCCGCAGGATCCTCGAGCGTCCCGGGTACCGGGAGTTCGCCAGGCAGGAAACGTATGTCCTTGCCAGGAACCGCCTCCGGGGGCTACGCTTCCCGGAGGACGACCTTCTCGCGGGGGTCCCGGACGGGTGAGGACGGGGGAGAGGCCGTGAACGTCGGCATTTTCGGGCATCACGGGGCGGGGAAGAGCACCCTCTTCCGCGCGCTGGCGGGGGAGGAGGGCTCCCCGCAGGGGAAGCAGGCAGGGGTCTGCGCCATCAAGGTCCCGGACGATCGGGTGGACCGGCTGGCGGAGGTTTTCCGGCCGAAAAAGGTCACCCACGTCTCCATCTCCTTCCACGACATCGACGCGGGAGAGCCGGATTTCCTGACTGCCCAGACGCTGGTCTCCCTCCGGAACATGGAGGTCCTCGCCGTCGTGCTGAGGGGATTCTCCGACGATTTCCACCCGCCCCCCCCCGGGGGACTCTCCCCCGTGTCGGAGTTCCGGGAGATCTCTTCCGCCCTGGTCCTCTCCGACTACCTCGTCGCGCAGAAGCGGATCGAGCGGATGACGAAGGAGGCCCGGCGCGACGCCGAGTGGACCGCGCTGCACAAGGCGATCGGGGCGCTCGAGAGGGAGATCCCGCTGCGGCGGGCCGACATCCGGGGGGAGGAGGAGCGGGCGATCTCGGGGTTCCGTTTCGTCAGCCGGATCCCGATGCTCCTGGTCCTCAACGTCGGGGAGGAGGGATTGCGGGGCGAGCCGTTCCCCGAGCTCACGAAGGCGGCGGAAGAGGCGAAGGTCCCGCTGATCCGCCTGTGCGCGAAGGTGGAGGAGGAGATCTCCCGTCTTTCTCCCGCCGAGCAGGCGGAATTCCTCCGGGAGATGGGGATCGCCCTGGGGGCCAGGGCGCAGCTGGTCCGGGGAGCGTTCGACGCGATGGAGTACATCTCCTTCCTCACGGTGGGGGAGGACGAAGTGCGCGCCTGGAACATCCGGAAGGGGACGACCGCCGTTGCCGCGGCGGGGAAGATCCACTCCGACCTCGAAAAGGGGTTCATCCGGGCGGAGGTCATCCCCTGCGAGGAGTTCCTGCGGTGCGGGTCCATGGCAAAGGCCCGGACGGAGGGGAAATTGCGCCTCGAGGGGAAGGAATACGTCGTCAAGGACGGGGAGATCGTCCACGTCCGGTTCAACGTGTGAGGGGAGGATGGCCGGGGGCCATTTTCCGGTAAAGTTTTCCCCGGCCCCCCGCCGATAGGAGACCCATGGTCCCGACAGTCTGCATGCCGGAGAACTTTTTCGGGAGCGGTCCCGGTACCGCGGGGCATCGGGTCCTCGTGGTGGACGACGAGGCTCTCCTTCGCGCCATCGTGCGGGAGCGCCTCGAGATGGCGGGGTACCAGGTCGAGGAGGCGTCCAGCGGGGAGGAGGCGATCGGCAAGATCGGGAACGGTCGTTATTCCGTCCTGCTCACCGACCTCAGCATGGACGGCATGGACGGGATCACCCTTCTGGGAGAGTGGGCCCGGAAGTCCCCCGACACGGCCGGGATCGTGATGTCCGCCAACGCCGAGCTGGGCACCGCCGTGAACGCCCTCAAGATGGGGGCGTGCGACTACATCACCAAGCCCTTCAACTTCGAGGTGCTCCTCCTCACCATCCAGAACGCCCTCCGGAAGAAGGACATCGAGCGGCAGCTCCTGGATTACCGGATCAACCTGGAAAAGAAGGTGAAGGAACAGACCGACCTCATCAACTCGATGTACGTGCGGTCCATCGACGCGCTCATCAAGGCCCTCGAGGCGAAGGACTATTACACCCGCGGCCACTCCCAGCGCGTGACGATCTACTCGGTGACCATCGCCCGGGAGATGGGGATGCGGGGAGAGGAGATCGAGAAGCTGCGGCGGGCGGCGATCCTGCACGACCTCGGGAAGATCGGCGTTCGCGAGGGGGTGCTGAACAAGCCGGGGAGGCTCACGGACGAGGAGTACGGGGAGATCGTCCGGCACCCCGAGGTCGCCATGCGCATCCTCGAGCCCATCCCGTTCTTCCAGCCGCTGCTCCCCTCGATCCTCCACCACCACGAGTGGTTCGACGGCAGGGGGTACCCGGGCAGGCTGTCCGGGGACCGGATCCCGCTCGCGTCCCGCATCATGGCGGTGGCGGACACCTTCGACGCGATGACGTCCACCCGCGCCTACCGCAAGGCGCTGCCGGTCTCCGAGGCGAACGCCGAGATTCGGAGGTGCGCCGGCACCCAGTTCGATCCCGAGATCGTCCCGTTCTTCCTCTCCTGCCAGCCCCGGATCGAGGTCCCCGACGACGTCTCCCTGCCGGAGGGGTTCGACGAGGAGATGCTCCGCCAGCTGCAAACCCACGTCGTCTGACCGCCCGGCGCCGACGCTTTCTCCCCGTTCCCCGGGAGGTTCCAGGATTCCCTCCAGGCCGATCCCGGTGACGTCGAACGGGCCGGACGGTATGATGGTCCCCATGGCCATCGGACGGGAGGGTGCGATGACGGACGGGGGGAGCGCGGCGTACCTGGACACGGTGGAGCGGAAAGCCCTTCTCGGGATCGCCCGCAAGGCGCTGGAGGGGTACGTCCGGGAGGGGAAGGTCCCGCGGGAGGTCCCGGAGGGGAAGCTCGGTTCCCCGGGGGCGGCCTTCGTCACGCTAACGAAACGGGGGCGGCTGAGGGGGTGCATCGGGTACACCGAGCCCGTCGCGCCGCTCTTCAAGGTGGTCCAGGAGTGCGCGGTGGCGGCGGCCACGGAGGATCCGCGCTTCCCGCCGGTAACCGCGAAGGAGATCCCGGAGCTTCACGTGGAGATCTCCGTCCTCACTCCCCTGTTCCCGATCCGCCCAGAGGAGGTCGTGGTGGGGCGGCACGGCCTGCTGGTCACGCAGGGCCGGATGCGGGGTCTCCTGCTTCCCCAGGTGCCGGTGGAGCAGGGGTGGGACCGGGAGACGTTCCTCGACCAGACGTGCGGGAAAGCCGGGCTGCCGCCGTCGGCGTGGCGGCACGGGGCGACCCTCCAGGGGTTCACCGCGGAGGTGTTCGGGGAGGAGTGAAGCGGGTTTTCGCTCAGGCCGGGCGGCGAACGGCGAGGCGTTCCCGGAGCCGGGCCCTCAGGACCTTCCCCTGGCTGTTCCGGGGGAGCGCGGGCAGGAACTCGATGGCCTGGGGCACCTTGAAGGGCGCCATGTTCCGGGCGCAGTGCGAGAGGATCGACTCGCTGTCCGCCTCCGCGCCCTCGCGCAGGACGACGACCGCGACGGGAACCTCTCCCATCGTATAGTCGGGTCGGGCCACGATGACGGCCTCCTTCACCGCGGGGTGCTCCGAAAGGACCCCCTCGACCTCCCGCGGGTAGACCGGGAGCCCCCCCACCATCAGGGTGTCGTATTTCCGGTCGACGATGTAGATGTACCCCTCCTCGTCGATCGACGCCACGTCGCCCGTGCGGAGCCACCCGTCCTTCAGGGACTGGGCCGTGGAGACCGGGTCGTTCCAGTACCCCCCGAACACGTTCGGCCCCCGCGCGACGATCTCGCCGACCTGGTTCGGGGCGATTTCGAGGCCGGACTCGTCCACCACGCGGACCTCGACCCCTATTGCCTCCTTCCCGACGGACATGAGCTTCCGCATATAGGGGGCGCTCTCGTCCATCGAGTGGTCCTCCTCGTGGAGGAAGGTCAGGACCCCGGAGGATTCCACGTGCCCGTACGTCTGGACGAGCCCGCAACGGAAGAAACGGATGGCGCGCTTCAGGAGATCGATCGGGATCGCCGTTCCCCCGTACAGGATGGTCCGCAGCGTCGACAGGTTGAACGACCCCGCGGAGGGGAGCTGCAGGATCCTGGCCATCATCGTCGGCGTCAGCAGGACGCGGGTGACGGAGCGGCGCTCGATGGTCCGCAGCGTCTCCTCGGGGTCGAACTCCCGGTGCAGGATGACCGCGGCTCCGGCGTGGAGGAAGCGGAGGAGTCGGCCGGTGCCCGCGGTGAACGGAAGGGGGGCGCACGAAAGGAAGACGTCGTCCCGCGACAGGGAAAGCTCCAGGCCGGAGGAGACCGCCGCGGACATCAGGTTCCGGTGGGAGAGCATCGCCCCGCGGGGCCCCCCCGAAATCCCGCACGTGTAGATCACCAGGGCGGTTCCGGTCTCGTCTCCCGCCGGGACATCCCCGGCGAGGTCCCCGTCCGCGGGGAGGGCCTCCCCGTCGAAGCACAGGAATCGGGATCCGGCCGGCAGGGCGGGGCGGATCTCCTCCGCGACCGCGCGGAACTCCGCGGCGTAGAGCAGCGCCCGGACCTCCGCGTTCCGCAGGATCCCGGTGAGCTCCCGGCCGATGAGGAGGTGGTTCAGCGGCACCAGCGCTGCGCCGAGACGGGTGACGCCGAAGAGGGTCTCCACGTACCCGGCGGTGCTGTGGGCGAGGATCGCGACGCGGTCCCCCCGGCCGATCCCCGCCGCGCGAAGGGAAGCGGCGCGCCGCAGGACCCGGTCGCGCAGCGCCCGCCAGCCAATCTCGCCGTCCGGCGCCGACAGGGCGACGCGGGACGGCTGGATCCGCGCATGGTGCTCGAGGATATCGTGGAGAAGCAAGGTGCCTCGCGGTCCCGCCGGCTGCGGGTGTGTTGAAGGTACCAGAGCGGACCGGATTGTTCAATCCCGCATGGTAGACTGGACCGAAGCCGGGAAAGGGGCCTTGCGGATGGACGCGGACGATTTCGAGATGTATCCCATCGCCCACAACGGGCGGGTCTACAACATCTTCACCGGGGAGGACATGACCTTCCGGGAGGTGCGCGCGATGCTGGACTGGCTCGACGCGCAGGGGGCGTTCACGGAGGACGAGGCGCTGGGACCCGGGAAGATCTATTCTTGCCCCGTGGAGGACGTGGTGCTCGAAGTCGACGTCCAGGGTTTCGAGGTGATCGTGTACCGCAGGGGACCGGCGCGTTGACGCGGGGGAAGGGGGCCGCGCCCGTCGGGGAGCTCCTCGCCTTCCTCGGGCGGGCGTACCCCGGCGCCCGGGTCCTGCTGGACTACCGGACCCCCTTCGAGCTGCTGGTGGCCACGGTCCTTGCCGCCCAGTGCACCGACGAGCGGGTGAACCGCGTGACCCCCGGGCTGTTCCGCGCCTGGCCCGGCCCGGCGTCCTTCGCGAAGGCCTCCCAGGAAGAGGTGGAGGAGGCCGTCCGCCCCACCGGCTTCTTCCGGAACAAGGCGAAGGCGATCCGCGGGCTCTCCGCCGCCATCGTCTCCCGCCACGGAGGGCGCGTCCCGGAAACGATGGAGGAGCTCACCGCCCTGCCCGGGGTGGGAAGGAAGACGGCCTCGATCCTCCTTGGAGCCTGCTTCGGGGTCCCCGCGCTCCCCGTGGACACCCACGTCGCCCGGGTCTCCTTCCGCCTCGGCCTGACGGCGTCGAAAGACCCCGGGAGGATCGAGGAGGAACTGTCGAAGGCGGTTCCGCGGGGAAAGTGGTGGGAGTTCACGACGCGCCTCGGCTGGCACGGGCGGCAGGTCTGCACCGCGCGGAAGCCCGGGTGCGCGTCCTGCGGTCTGGCTCCCTCCTGCCCGAGGCGTGGAGTCCGCTGATCCGTTCGGTGCGCGTGGCCCCGCTCAGTGCGACGATACGAACAGCACGACCGTCTCCCCCTCCGAGCGGTTCCTCCAGCGGTACGGGGTCCCGCTCCCGAGGTGCAGCGCGTCCCCCTCCGAGAGGGGGAGGGAGGCGCCGTCGGCGTCGACGTGCAGGTGTCCCCGCAGGACGAAGAGGAAATCTTCCCCCGGCCGGTTCACGAAGCCGTCCCCGCTTTCCGCCCCCGGCGCGAGGGTGGCGAGCACCGGCCGGAACCGTTGCCAGGGTGTGCCGGGCCCCAGGCTTTCGCAGAGGGTCCCGGGGGAGTTCGAACCCAGCGGGGTCCTCTCCCCCCGGCGCGTGAGGACGTACCGGACTTCCGATTCGCCCAGCAGCGACGACAGGGATTCCCCCAGGGCCTTCCCGATGCTGGCGAGGGTGTTCACCGTCGGGGAAGAGACGTTCCGCTCGATCGCGCTGATCGCCGTGGCCGACACGGAGCTCCGCTCCGCCAGCTCCTGCAGGGTCAGGCCTTTCCGCTTCCGGAAACTCTTGATCCGCTTTCCGATATCCTGGGTCTCCATGGGATCCTCCGCGTGCCCGTATCGTTCATCTTACAATCCCGGGGCCCCGTTCCGACGCGGACGGACAAGATTCCTATCCTCCCTCCGGCGGCCTGCGAAGGCCGCCGGAAGTCCTTGTGTTGGCCGGTGGGCGAACATAAAATACGCAATTGTATCCGAACCATATCCTGAACGCGGGAGGGGCCATGGCCACGACGCTTTCCCCCAGCGAGAGTTACAGCATCACCATCCGTGCGGAGATCCAGAACCGGCCCGGGATGCTCGGCAAGGTGACGACGGCGATCGGGAACGTGGGCGGCGACATCGGGGCGGTGGACCTCTCCGGCCACGGCAAGGGGACGGTCACGCGCGACATCACGGTGCGGGCGCGGGGGATCGAGCACGCGCAGGAGATCATCAACGCCGTCAAGTCCATCCAGGGGGTCAAGATCGGGAACGTCTCCGACCGGACCTTCCTGAAGCACCTGGGCGGCAAGATCGAGATCCATAACAAGATCCCCGTGAAGACCCGGAACGACCTCTCCATGGCGTATACGCCCGGCGTGGCCAGGGTCTGCATGGCCATCCACAAGGACGTGAGGAAGTCGTTCACCCTCACCATCCGCCGGAACACCGTCGCGGTCGTCTCCGACGGCACCGCGGTCCTGGGACTGGGCGACATCGGCCCCGAGGCGGCGATGCCCGTCATGGAGGGGAAGGCGATGCTCTTCAAGGAGTTCGCCGACATCGACGCGTGGCCGATCTGCATCAACACGAAGGACACCGAGGAGATCATCCGGATCGTCAAGTCGCTGGCCCCCACCTTCGGCGGGATCAACCTGGAGGACATCTCCGCCCCCCGGTGCTTCGAGATCGAGGAGCGCCTGAAGGCCGAGATGGACATCCCCGTGTTCCACGACGACCAGCACGGCACCGCGGTGGTCGTGCTGGCCGCGCTGCTGAACTCCCTGAAGATCGTGAAGAAGCGGATCGAGGACATGAAGATCGTCGTGGCCGGCGTGGGAGCCTCGGGCGTGGCGTGCAGCAAGATCATCATGAACGCGGGAGCGCGCAACATCATCGGCGTGGACCGGATCGGCGCCATCTTCAAGGGGCGCAAGCAGCACATGAACTTCATGAAGGACTGGTACGCGGAGCACACCAACCCGTTCAACGAGAAGGGGAAGCTCTCCGACGTCATCGCGGGGGCGGACCTGTTCCTCGGGCTGGCGGGCCCGGGCCTCATCACGGTGAGCGACCTGAAGAAGATGGCGAAGGACCCCATCGTCTTCGCGATGGCGAACCCCGACCCGGAGATCATGCCGGAGGAGGCGGCCCCGTACGTCCGGATCATGGCGACCGGCCGCTCCGACTACCCGAACCAGATCAACAACGTGCTGTGCTTCCCCGGGATCTTCCGGGGGGCGCTGGATTCGCGCTCCACCTGCATCAACGAGGAGATGAAGCTCGCGGCGGCGTACGCGATCGCGTCCTGCGTCGGCAAGGAGGAGCTGTCCGAGGACTACATCATCCCCTCCGTCTTCAACCGGAAGGTCGCGCCCGCCGTCGCCAAGGAAGTGTCCCGCGCCGCCCACCGGACGAAGGTCGCCCGGCGGGCCTCGAAGACGTACATGGAGATCCACCTCGACTGACCGGACGGTGTCCATCAACCCCCTGATCTTTCGCGAGTACGACGTCCGCGGCCTGGTGGGGAGGGATCTCCACCAGGCCGCCGTCGTCCGGCTCGGGATGGGGTACGGCACGTACGCGGCGGTGCACGGGGTGCGCACCGTCGCGCTGGGTCGGGATTGCCGCCTCTCCTCGCCGGAGTTCCGGGACGCGTTCGCGGAGGGGCTCCTTTCCACGGGGCTCTCGGTCGTCGACGTGGGAGTCTGCCCCACGCCCCTCCTGTACTACGCCATCCACCACTTCGGGCTCGACGGGGGCGTCATGATCACGGGGAGCCACAACCCCCCGGAGTTCAACGGCTTCAAGCTGTGCGTGGGCACGGCGACCCTCTACGGGGAGAAGATCCAGGAAATCCGGCGGATCGTGGAGGGGGAGCGGTTCGAGCGGGGTACGGGAACGCTCCGGCACGAGGAGATCATCCCCGCGTACAGGAGGTTCGTGGCGGCGAACCTGTCGATCCCGCGGACGCTGAAGGTGGTGGTGGACGGAGGGAACGGCACGGCCGGCGCGGTGGCCCCCGGCCTGTTCCGCGAGATGGGAGTAGAGGTGGTGGAGCTGTTCTGCGACCCCGACGGGCGGTTCCCGAACCATTTTCCCGATCCCACGGTGCCGGAGAACCTGCGCTTCCTGGTGGAGAAGGTCCGCGAGGTCGGGGCCGACGTGGGGGTCGGGTACGACGGCGACGCGGATCGCATCGGGGCGGTGGACGAGAAGGGGAACGTGATCTACGGCGACTACCTGCTGATCCTCTTCGCCCGGGAGATCCTCTCCCGCAAGCCCGGGGCGGCGATCATCTCCGAGGTCAAGGCGTCCCAGAACCTGTACGACGACATCGCCCGCCGCGGGGGGCGGCCCGTGATGTGGAAGGCGGGGCACTCCCTCATCAAGGCGAAGATGAAGGAGGAGGGGGCGGAGCTCGCGGGGGAGATGAGCGGCCACGTCTTCTTCAAGGACCGGTACCTGGGGTTCGACGACGCGATCTACGCCTCCGTGCGGCTCTTCGAGATCCTCGCTGCGGAGCGGCGCCCCCTGAGCGCGCTCCTCGCGGACCTTCCCCCCGTGGTGTCCACGCCGGAGATCCGGGTGGATTGCCCCGACGAGATCAAGTTCCGCGTGGTGGAGAAGGTGGCGGAGATCGTTGCGCCCATGGCGCGGGAGGTCATTGACGTGGACGGAATCCGCGCCCTGTTCGACGGCGGGTGGGGGCTGGTGCGGGCCTCCAACACCCAGCCGGTGCTGGTGCTGCGTTTCGAGGGGCGGGACGCGGCCGCCGTGGAGCGGATCCGGGAAGTGATGGAGGGAGCTGTCGCCCTGGCCCGGGCGGGGGGCGGGGAGTGACGGTCGCCGCGTGACCTTCCTCCAGGCCATCCTCCTCGGTCTTCTCCAGGGAGCCACCGAGTTCCTCCCGGTGAGCAGCTCCGGCCACCTGTTCCTCGCCCAGCGCCTCCTCGGCCTCAACGAGCCGGAGCTCGCCTTCGACCTGCTGCTCCACGTCGGGACGCTCGCCGCCGTCGTCTTCTTCCTGCGGTCGGAGATAGCGGCGATCCTCTCCTCCCTGTTCCGCCGGGACTCCCGGGAGGCGCCGTCGGGGTGGGGGCGAAGGGACGTCGGGCTTGCCATCCTGGCCTCGATCCCGACCGCCGCCATCGGTTTTGCGTTCCACCACACGGTGGAAACGGGGCTGACCTACCGGGGGATCGGCGCGCGCTACCTGGTCCTCACGACGCTGCTGCTCCTTTCCACGCACATCCGGCTGCGGCACAAGGAGGACCCGGACCGCATCGACGTGTGGGAGGCGGTGGCGATCGGCGTCATCCAGGGCGCGGCGGTGTTTCCCGGGTTGTCCCGTTCCGGCTCCACCATCGCGCTCGCTCTCCTCCTGGGGATCGCCCCCCTGCGGGCGGCGAAATTCTCCTTCCTCATCTCCTTGCCTGCGATCCTCGGCGGGACGCTGGTGACCCTGCGAAAGGGGGTGTCCCACCTCCCCGGCGTCGTCCCGTCCGCGGCGGGTTTCGTCGTCGCGCTCGTCGTGGGGTACCTCGCCCTCCTTCTGGTGGAGCGCCTCGTCGTCCGGGGGCGGTTCCACCGGTTCGCCCCCTACACGCTGGCGCTGGCCGGCCTCTGCTTCTACCTCCAGTTCCGCGGCTGAGGCGCCTGCCTCTTCTCCGTGGCCTCGCGGGGGGCTTCCTCTTCGCTCGCTATTCCGCTCGCTGCGGAGGACTGGTCTCCGCTCGCTCCATACGCTCGCTCCGAGGAACCCCCCGCTCGATTCCGTGAGACGAGGACAGGCGCCCGCCCGCCGGTCGCGGAACCGGTTTAGGGGGACACTCTTCGGTTTTGGTTCACCGCCGGTCTCTGGGAAGAGTGTCCCCCGCCAGAAGGAACCATGTCCCCGCACCGCCCATCTCAGTAGAAATGGACAGGG
>DASWBR010000102.1:0-4201 GCA_036390495.1 Candidatus Deferrimicrobiaceae bacterium
TGAAGGAGAGCGAGGCCGTGCGCGCGGGCGCGCTGGACGACCCGAAGGCGTGGATCGGGGTGTCCAACCTGCCGACCAATACGTGGTCGTTCAGCAAGGAAGACATGACCGGGAAGGAGATCGGCATCTCCCAGATGCTCCCGTATCCCGGCAGCCGGGAGAACCGTTCCGGCATCGTCGCGAAAGAGAAGGAGCAGGCCGAGTACGAACTGGCGGAGATGCGGAACATGCTCCGCGCGGACGTGAAGATGGCGTACGCGGAACTCTCCACGGTGCGCGCACAGTCGGAAGTCGTGCGCCGGGTCCGGGCCGTCCTCGAGCAGATCGTGGAGGTCTCCCGGGAGATGTTCGCCGTGGGGAAGGGGTCGCAGCCCGACGTGCTGCGCGGGCAGGTGGAGTTCCAGAAGATGCGGGAGATGCTCCTGATGCTGGAAAACCGGGAGCGCGTCCTCTCCGTCCGCCTGAACACCCTCTCGGCCCTGCCGCCCGGCGATTCGGTCCCTCCGCTCGAGCAACTCGCGGAGATCCGCCTGGACCTCACTGCGGACGAACTGCGGAAGATCTATCTCGAGGACCGCCCGGCGCGCAAGGCGCTCGAGACGAGAATCCGGAGAGGGGATCTCCTTGTCAAGCAGGCGGAGTACGAAGGCAAGCCGGATTTCGAGGTCGCGGCCTCCTACATGCAGCGGGACAAGATGCCCGACGGGACAAACCGGCCGGACATGGTATCGGCCATGTTTTCGGTGACGCTCCCCGTCTGGAGGAAGGGGAAGGTGGAACCGGGGATCCGGGCGATGACCGCGGAAAAGGAGATGGCCGTCCGCGACGAGGAGGCCCTGGACAACGAGTCCGCCAACGCGATCGGGGGAGCGCTGTCCTCCTTCGGGAATTTCAGGTCGGTGGCGGCGCTGTACCGGACCACGCTGATTCCCCATGCGGAGCAGGCGGTGGAGTCCAACATGGAGGCGTACCGCGTGGGGAAGATCGATTTCCCGATGCTCATGGACTCGGTGATGACGATCCTCAATTTCCGGAAGGAGTACCTCGGGATGGTCGGAGAGATGCACACGACGAAAGCCCGGCTGGAGGCGGCCGTGGGAAAGGAGCTCCCGTGACGGGGAAGAGGGTCGGCCTGCTGGCCGGATTCGCCGCGGCGGTGATCCTCGCGGGGATCGCGGCCACGGTCGCGTTCTACAAGGTGCCGGCGTTCCACGCGCTGCTGCACCCGCACGCCGACAACGCGGCGGAAGGCGGAGCCGCGAAACCGGGGGAAGCGCAATACACCTGCCCGATGCACCCCTTCATCGTCTCCGACAAGCCGGGGGCGTGCCCGATCTGCGGGATGACGCTGGTGCCGAAGGAGAGCATGGCGGCGAACCTGTCCGACAACGCTGCGCAATCCCTCGGCATGGTCTCCATGAACCCCACGCAGCGGCTCATGGCCAACGTGGCCACGGAGAAGGTGGCCCGCCGGGAGTTCGTCCTGGACACCCTCGCCGTGGGAAAGGTCACCTGGGACGAGCGGAAGGTGGCCAAGGTGTCCTCGCGGATCGGCGGTCGCGTGGAGAAACTCTACGTCGATTTCACCGGCACCCGTGTGGCCGGGGGGCAGCCGCTCCTTACGATCTACTCCCCCGATCTCGTGGCCGCGCAGCGGGAGTATCTCGTGGCCCTGAAGGGCGTCGAGCGCCTGAAAGACAGCCCGTACGAGGACGCCCGGGAGATGTCCCGGAGCCTGGTCGAGGCGTCCAGGACGCGCCTGAAACTCTGGGGGGTGACCGACGACCAGCTCGAGGAACTGGCGGGGACGAAGGAGCCCAGGACCGTCTTCACCGTCTACGCCCACAGGACGGGCGTGGTCACGGAACGGCTGGTTTCCGCGGGACAGTACGTGATGGAGGGCACGCCCCTCTATTCCATCGCGGAGATGGACCCGGTGTGGGTCCAGGCGGAGGTGCACGCGTTCGAGATCAGCAGGATCCCCCATGGGACGGCCGCGGTGGTCACGACCCAGGCGTACCCGGGCCGTGAGTTCCGCGGGAAGGTGACGTTCATCGACCCGTACCTGAACGTGGAGACCCGCACGGTGAAGGTCCGCGTCGACCTCCCCAATCCCGGATGGATCCTCAAGCCGGACATGTTCGTCCGGGTCGCATTCCGGGGAAGGAAGGGAAGCGTGTTGGCCGTGCCCGAGTCGGCGGTGCTCGTCACGGGGGAGCAGGCGATGTCGTGGGTGGAGGTCGAACCGAACACCTTCGAGCCGCGGATGATCCGGGTGGGAGGAAGGGCGAGCGGGTACTACGAGATCCTCTCGGGGCTTTCAGAGGGCGAGACGGTGGTCTCTTCCGCCGGATTCCTGATCGACTCGGAAAGCCAGTTTAAGGGCGGGTCATCCGACCCTCACGCCGGCCACGGGGCTTCGGAAGCAGGAAAAGAAACGGGCGCGCCTGCCAAAGGGGGCCCGGCCCCGGCGGCTCCCGCCCCGGACCATTCCGGCCACGGCAAGTAAGGGAAGACCCGGAAGATGATCAACAGACTCATCTCCGCCTGCCTCCGGAACCGGTTCCTGACGATCCTGGGAGCCCTCGTCGTCCTGCTGTGGGGCGTCTGGGCGCTCCTCCGGACCCCCGTGGACGCCATCCCGGACCTGTCGGACAACCAGATCATCGTCTACACGATGTGGGAGGGGCGATCCCCCCAGATCATCGAGGACCAGGTCACCTACCCGCTGGTGACGAACCTCCAGGGGCTGCCCCACGTGCGGGCCGTCCGGTCGGCGACGATGTTCGGCGCCTCGATGATCTACGTCATCTTCGAAGACAGCGTGGAACTCTACTGGGCGCGAACCCGGGTGCTGGAGCGGCTCAACCAGATCGGGGACCGGATGCCCAAGGGGGTCACCCCGGTCCTCGGACCCGACGGGACGGGGGTGGGCCACGTCTTCTGGTACACCCTGAAAAGCGACCGGCACGACCTGGGGGAATTGCGCGCCATCCAGGACTGGTACATGCGGTACCCGCTCCAGGCCGTTCCCGGCGTGGCGGAAGTGGCTTCCATCGGCGGCTTCGTGAAGCAGTACCAGATCGATCTCGACCCGCTGCGCCTCCACTCGTACGGCATCCCCGTCAAGGCCGTCACGGCGGCCGTCTCCGCGGCGAACCGGGAGGTTGGGGGAAACGTCATCGAGCAGAACGCGATGGAGTACCAGGTCCGCGGGCGCGGGTACCTGAACTCCAAGGAGGACGTGGAGAACATCGTCGTCGCCACGTCCCTGAGCGGAACCCCCATCTATGTGAAGGACCTGGGCGTCATCCAGATGGGGGGGGAGAGCCGGAGGGGGCTCCTGGAGGAGAACGGCCGGGGCGAAACCGTCGGCGGGATCGTCGTCATGCGGTACGGAGAGAACGCCAAGGCGGTGATCGACCGGGTGAAGGCGAAGCTTTCGGCCCTGCGGCCGGGCCTCCCGCCGGGGGTGACCGTCCACACGGCGTACGACCGCAGCGAGCTGATCGGGAAGGCGATCGACACCCTGAAGCACGCCCTGATCGAGGAGGTCATCCTCGTCACGCTGGCGCACATCATCTTCCTGTGGCACTTCCGGTCGATCCTGATCGTCACCGCGCCGCTGCCCCTGGCGATCCTCGTCTCGTTCATCTTCATGCACTACGTGGGGCTCAACTCCAACATCATGAGCCTGGGCGGGATCGCCATCGCCATCGGCGTGCTGGTGGACGCCGGCATCGTCATGACGGAGAACGTGATCCGCCACGCGGAACAGTACGGGGAGGGGTACGAGAAGAACATCCTCTCCATCACGGAGAAGGCGGCGCACCTGGTGGGGCGCCCGATCTTCTACGCCATGGCGATCATCATCCTGGCCTTCATCCCCGTCTTCGCCCTGACCGGCCAGGAGGGGAAGATGTTCCACCCCCTGGCGTTCACCAAGACGTTCGCGATGGTGGGATCCACCTTCATCGCCGTGACCCTCGTGCCGGTGCTCTGCTCCTTCCTCGTCCGGGGGAAGCTGCACAGGGAAGAGGACAACAAGACGATGAAGTACCTGATGAAGGCGTACAGGCCGGCGCTTTCCTGGGCGCTCGACAACCGGAAGAAGGCGGTCTCCGTCGCGGTCGTCCTCTTCTCGATCGCCATCGTCATGGTGACCCGGATCGGGAAGGAGTTCATGCCGCCCCTGAACGAG
>DASWBR010000103.1:0-5816 GCA_036390495.1 Candidatus Deferrimicrobiaceae bacterium
GGTCGACTTGGTCGAAAAGAAATACTTGAGGATCGGGATGTCCCTGAGGTATGGAACCCCGGAGCGCCCCGTGCGGCTCTCCCGCTGGCTGAGGCCGCTCAGGATCAAGGTCTGGCCGTGGCTGAGGACCGACTCGCTGGCGACCGTGACCTTGGAGAAAGGGGTCGGTTGGTTCGGGTCTGCATCCAGGAGCGCGAGAACGCTGAGTCGACCCGCCTCGACCTTCAGGTGGACGCGCGGGGTACCGTCCTGGGCGGGCGTGCGCAGCAGGGTCGGAGTGACATTGAGCGTCGTCCCGAACGGGTACGGCTTGATGTCGCCGCTGATATTCCCGGCCACCTTGTAAACGAGCTCGCCGCCGGCGAGGAACCTGGCGGAGGTCCCGCTCAACGCGGTCAGATGCGGCCGGGCGAGGACCGACACGCGTTCTTCCGACGCGTTCGCGATATTTACGCTGTAGGAAGCGGCCGCGGAGAAGATCCAGCCGGATTGCGAGAGGCCGGTCACGAGCCCGGTAACGGCGGGCGGCGCGGCATAGCCGGTCCCCGCACTCTTGTTGCCGGAAGCGAAGTAGTTGAAGTTGGTATTGACCAGTTTGAGAAAGTTGAACCCCACGTCCTGCTGGTCCAGTCCCGATACGACGAAAAGGACCGCGTCGATCTCGATCATGCGGTGGGGATCCCCGCTGTCGTCGCCTGTCAGGTCCAGGACCTCCACCGCCTTTCCGAGAATCCGGTCCAGCATCGCCCGTTCCTTCGGGCCGCTCGTATAGCCGGTAACAGCGAGCCGGTCGGCGCGCCGCTCGACCTTCACGTGGGGCAGGTCGCGGAGGAGCTCCCGGAGGGCGTCGGCCTCCCTGTCCGGGGGAGGCTGTGGCACCTCGACCGGCACGACCGGCAACGGGGGCGGCTGGGATGATCCGGCCGCCGCGGTGGCGAGCGGCCAGGTGGGTTGTTGCGCGATCGGCTTTCCCCCGTCGATGGCAGGCTTTGCGGTACGACCCGACCCGGATGCCTCGATAAGCCGCCGATAGGTGGCGGCCGCGTCGCGGTTGCCCGCGGCCTCGGCCAGGAGCAACAGGTTATGGAGCGCAATGGCATTCGACGGGTCCCGGCGCAACACCTCCTCATAGGAGGCGACCGAAAACTCCGGGAGCCCGGCCAGGAAGTACGCCTTGGCCAGATTGTTGTAGGACGGGACGTGACCGGGGCGGATCGATACGGCGCTCTCGAGCGGGAGGGAGGCCGGGACCGCCTCTCCCCGCCACAGCAGCATCGTCCCGAGGTTGTAGAGCGCGTCGGGATTGACTGGATCGAGCGCCACGGCCCGCTGATACGCCACGATCGCCTGGTCGTGCTCGCCCTTCCGCTCGAGCAGGCAGCCAAACAGGTAGTGTGATGCGGCATCGAGCGGGTTCTCCTGGAGCGCGAGCTTCACCTCGAGGGCGGCTTTGTCCGTGTTGCCCTCCCTGAGGTCCGCCAGAGCGGTCTGGTAGTGCGTATTCGGCGGCTGGAGATTCGACGGCTGGTCCCGGGCGGTCGCAGGCTCGGGGCCGGCGGCAAGCATCAGTAAGGCAAGGACAACAGCCAACCCTCCAGTGACAGGCATTTTCCCCATCGGGTTCATCACCTCCTGCGGATATTGCGACTGCGGCGAAGGGTCTCCCGGAGCCAATTTCAATTAATTATCCCTGCCTGGAAAGGAATTTCCTATCGTAATCAAGATGGCGCGCCCTGAGGGATTCGAACCCCCGACCGCTTGATCCGAAGTCAAGCGCTCTATCCAGCTGAGCTAAGGGCGCATCTGGTCAGCCCCCGTTGATCCATCCACCCGTATCTTAGCGCAAGGGGGAAATTCCATCATTCGGTTGTTTCAGGGGACGAGGGCGAACCGGCCCGTGCCGGGCCGGATGCGCGATCATCCCTGCGCGTGCGGTCGAAACGTCAAAGGCCTGCCGGCCCGGTTCTTCCGCATCTGCATCCGCCACCCCACGTTTCCGAACAGGGTATACATCCACCGTGGCATGAGCGGCGTGGCAAAGAGCCTTGCCGCCTCCCCGGGAATATCGCCTCCCCCCGCGAGAGACTCCGACGCCATGTCGAGCGCGCGAAGGATGTTTTTCCCGCCACCCGGAAGTTTCCGGAATCCCCTCTCGAGCGACCCGCCCATTCCCATGGCGAGAGCGCCGGCCCAGTGCATGCCCGTCCTTTCGGAAAATAGCCGGCAGATCCCGACTGCCGTGTCGCACTGGCGCGATTCGGGGAATCCGCACTGGACGATGGCCGCGAGCCGGGGCGAACCGGTCGCGGGGGCGATGGACCTGCGTTCCGCGACCAGTTCGAGCAGGCGGGTGAGCGGGGAAGGGAGCGAGTCGACGTAGAGCGGAAACGAGAATACCGCGAGATCCGAGGCGTCGACGGCGTCCAGCAGCCGCAGGGCCCCATCTTCCGTCCGCAGGCAGGAATGCACCATTTCCTCGCGGACCCCGGCGCCGTGTTTCCGCAACCCCTCCGCAAGCTTCGATCCCAGGAGGAAAGAGGAGGAATTGCGCCCCTTCGGGCTTCCGATCAACACGATCGCTTTCACGGCCCGATACCCGCCCGGGCGAGAAGGCGCTCCGCAATCTCCCTTGCCGATGCGGGGTCCGTCACTCCCACCATGACTCCCGCCTCGGCAGATTGCTGTATGTTCAGCCCGTTTCGCGCCACGAGGGCGGCAAACAGCTGTTCGGCCTCGGGATCGGGCAACCTCATGGTCCCGAGTCCGATCGTTTTCGGGTACCGCCGGTACCTGAGGCGGTGGTGCACTTCTCCCCCCACGACGGTGAAACGGGGATCCAGCACCGGCAGGATGATCCGGTCGAGGATCGCCTTCAGGAGGGAGGAGTAGCCGCCGAACGTCACCGGGGTGGCGTACACGACGATCTCGGACCCGACATAGGAGCGCACGACATCGCGGGTGGCATCCTCGAATACGCACTCTCCCGGTGTCCGCGTCCAGCACCCGAAGCATCCCGTGCACGGGGCGACGGCGAACCCGCGAAGCTTCACGTGTTCGACATCGGCCCCGCGACCTTCGAGCGCGGAACACATCCCGGACACGGCAACCGGCGTGAGGGAATCCCCTTCTCGGCTCCCATCCAGGATCAGCGCTTTCATCACGGACCGGGAACCATCCCGCCTCCTGTTTGACGCCAGTCGAATACGTCATGGAAGCGCATCCTCCCATGATACCAGCGGAACCCGGGCCGATACGGGCGTCTGGACAGCAACCCGGCAGACCGGCCGGGGAACAACCGGATGCGGGAAGAATCGTTCCGGGCGGGCGAATTCTCTAACAGATAGGACCGAACGGATGGAGCATCCGATGGGAACCGGAATGAGCGGCGGGATGATGCGCATCGGATTGGCCGCGCTGGCGGTCCTCGGGGCCGCCTTCGTGGCGCTCCCGCAAGGCGACGGGAAAGGGAGGGATCCAGTGAACAGGACGAGCGGTCCATCGGGCACGGCCCGGTCGACGGTCCCGACCATCGACCTCGCGGTCCCGGAGAAGACGGAAACGGCGATTTTCGCCATGGGGTGATTCTGGGGCCCGGACTCCCGGTTCGGGAGTCTCCCCGGCGTCATCCGGACCCGCGTCGGCTACACGGGGGGGACGTCGAAGGACCCGACGTATCACGCCCTGGGGGACCACACCGAATCGCTCCGGGTCGTGTACGACCCGACCCGCATCTCCTACGCCCGGTTGCTGGAAATATTCTGGGAGAGCCACGACGCCGGAAGCCGCCCATGGAGCCGTCAGTACAAGGCCGCGGTTTTCTATCTGGGCGAAAAGCAGAGGGCCGAGGCGACCCGGTCGCGGGACCGCGAGGCGGCGAGAATCCGGCGGCAGGTGCACACGGAAATCCTCCCGGGCGGTCCTTTCTACAGCGCGGAAGCGTACCACCAGAAATACGCGCTGCGGGGGAACGCGGTGCTGGAGCAGGAGGTCGCCGCGATGTATCCGGGAGAGGAGGAGTTCGCCGACTCCACCGCGGCTGCGAGGATCAACGGCTACGTCGCCGGGTACGGCGACCTCCTCCAGCTGCGCTCGGAACTGGCCGGTCTGGGTCTCTCGGAGGCCGGCGGAGAACGCCTCCGGGAGATCGTTCGCGGGTACGAAGCGCGCCGGGGGAACCGGGAAGCGAAAGAGACGGCGTGCCCCACGCGCTGAACCGGATGGCCCGGGTGACATCGCGCGGACGTCGGACCTCGTCGTAACGGAACGGGCAGCCCCCCCGTGCAGGCTGCCCGTCCGACATCCGGGAGGCTACGGCGCGACGGGGTGCGCCACGTACGGCGCCTCCAGCTCCGAGGCTTCCTCCCCGGACAGTTGAACGCCGAGCGCCCCCACTGCCGTCTCGAGGTGCTCCATCTTCGTGGCGCCGATGATGGGGGACGTCACCGCGTCGTTCCGGAGCAGCCACGCCAGGGCGATCTGGGCGTGAGGCAGGCTGCGGGCCTTCGCAAGCCGGTCGACCCCGGCGAGCACCCGCCGGTCCGCCTCGGGCATCGACGAATACAGCGTCTTGCCGAAGCGATCCGTATCCGACCGCTTCGTCCCTTTCGCCTCCGGCGCGCGCGCCAGGTGCCCCCGCGCGAGAGGGCTCCACGGGATCAACCCGACGCCCTGATCGCGGCAGAGGGGGATCATCTCGCGCTCCTCCTCGCGGTAGAGGAGGTTGTAGTGGTTCTGCATCGACACGAAGCGCGTCCAGCCGTGTATCCCTGCCGCGTGCTGCGCCTTGGCGAATTGCCAGGCGCGCATGCTCGACGCGCCGAGATACCGCGCCTTCCCCATGCGGACGACGTCGTGGAGCGCCTCCATCGTCTCCTCGATCGGCGTCGCGTCGTCCCAGCGGTGGATCTGGTAGAGGTCGACGTAGTCCGTCCCGAGGCGCCTCAGGCTCGCGTCGATTTCGTGGAGGATGGACTTGCGCGAGAGGCCCCCGCCGTTCGGTCCGGGGCGCATCACCCCCCAGACTTTCGTGGCGATGACGACCTCCTCGCGGCGGGCGAACTCGCGAAGCGCCCGGCCGGTAATCTCCTCGCTTGCCCCGAAAGAGTACACGTTGGCCGTGTCGAAGAAGTTTATGCCCAGTTCGACGGCGCGCCGGAAGAATGGCCGCGCCTCGTCCTCCTTCAGCGCCCACTCCCAGCGCAGGGTCGATCCCGCCACGGTCGCGGCGGGATCCCCGTAGCTCATGCACCCGAGGCAGATCCGGGAGACGGTGAGACCGGTGTTTCCGAGCCTTCGGTATTCCATGTCGTCCTCCACAATGAACGGGCAGGCCGCACGTCCCCCGGTCCCGATCCCCGCAACCACGACAACGTCGGCACATGCGGCATTATACTCCCCGGCCAGCGCACCACGGGGAAGGGGTCTCCCGGCGGTGCAACCGGGAAATGTTCGATCCGCGCCGATGACGGTGTTCGTACGCCGGTTACGATATTGCATCGGGGCGGATGGGCGGCAATCCCGGGCTTAAAAATTCCGCCATGTATTCCATTGGTTACATGTATGCCTCATGGAATAATTTTTGCATTATCCTGTTAATCCGTTCTATCATTCCGAGGCAGGAGGATACCGGCGGGCCGGTATCCGCGATTTCCCGGTTCGTCCGGCAGCACCGGGGCCAGAGGAATACATTCCCCTTCTTCGAAGGGACAGGAGGCAATGATGAAAAAGATCGTGATCGCGGCCCTGTTCTCCGTTCTCGTCTTCGCCAACGCCGACGTGGCGGGCGCAGCGGGAGGAATCGGCGTCGACCTCTCGGG
>DASWBR010000104.1:0-2168 GCA_036390495.1 Candidatus Deferrimicrobiaceae bacterium
ACACCGGAAGGGGTGCCCGGAATGCGACGCGCTGCTCGAAGCCATGGCGCGGGCCGACGCGGCCGCCGGCGTGCCGGACCCGGGCCCCGGCTACTGGGAGCGGTTCAACGCCCGCGTCGCGGACCGGGTCGCGCGGGATGCGGAAAGGAAGGGTGCCGCCATCCTGCGCCCGAAAGGCGGGTGGGTCCGGCAGCAGCTCCGCTACCTGGTACCCGCCATCGCCGCCGCGGCGCTGGTCGTGATGTTCGTCCGGTACGGAGCGCTGGGCCCCGGCCCGCAGGCGCCGGCCGTGCCCTCCACGGTCGACCAACCGTCGGTGCGCGTTCCGGACAAGGCGCAGGGGGAGACCATCGCGGAAATGAAACCGGAACGCGCCAGACAGGAAGACGCATCGGTTCCGCGGCGCGGGCCGGCGGAATCCGGCCGGGTCGACGCGCTCGCGGGCAGGGATCGCGAACAGCCCGGTTCCGTCGTCGGAGAGAAGAGGGGTTCCGCCCCTTCTCCGGCTCCGTCGCCCGCCGTAATCGACGACGGGCGATTCGCATTCGCGACGCGGGAGGAGCGAGCGCGAATGGAGGACCGGGCGTCCGCGGCGAAAGAGCGTGAGGCGTCCTTCGCGCGGGAAGAAGGGAGGAACGCGGCCGCCCCGCCGCCAGCCCCGGAGGTCGGGAGATCGTCCATCGCTCAGGAGGAGAGGAGGAAGATGGCCGCCGCGGAAGCGCCGACGGCGTACCCGCCGCCGGCCTCCCGGGCGGAAACGTCCCTTGCGAAGGAGGTCCCGAAAGACCTGTCCGCCGCCCCGCCTTGCGAACGTGCGCGCGCCCTCGCCGCAAGGGGCCGGTGGAAGGAGGCGGAATCCGCCCAGCGGGAGTGCCTCGAGCAGGACCGGTCGGGGCCCGCCCAGGAGAAGGGGCTCGTGTTCCTGGCCGAGCTCCTCGACCGGCAGTCGCGCTTCGCCGATGCCGACACGGTGATCGCGGAAGTCCACCGGCAGTTCCCGCGGAGCGTCCCGCTGGACCAGTACCGGCAGCAGCGGCCGATGGTGCAGCGGATGCAGTCGCCTCCCCCGGCCGGACGGTAGCGGGAACGGGGGGCGGGTCTCAGCGGAAGGCGGAGATCCCCGTGACCTGCTCGCCGATGATCAGCAGGTGCATGTCGTGGGTCCCCTCGTAGGTGTAGACCGTCTCCAGGTTGCTCGCGTGGCGCATGATCGGGTACTCGCCCATGATGCCGTTCGCGCCGAGCATGGTGCGGGCCTTCCGTGCGATCTCGAGCGCAGCGTTGACGTTGTTCATCTTGGCCATGGAAACCTGCCCGAAGGTGTACTTCCCCTGGTCCTTGAGGCGGCCGAGGTGCAGCACGAGCAGCTGTCCCTTGGTGATCTCGGTGACCATCTCCGCCAGCTTCCTCTGCTGCAGCTGGTACGAGGCGATCGGCTTGTCGAACTGGATGCGGTTCAGGGAGTATTCGAGCGCGGTCTGGTAGCAGTTGTCCGCCGCGCCGAGCACGCCCCACGCGATGCCGTAGCGGGCCTGCGTCAGGCAGCTCAAGGGGCCCTTGAGCCCCTTCGCGCCCGGCAGCAGGCTCCTTTCCTCGTCGACGAGGACGTCCTCCAGGATCAGCTCGGAGGTCACCGAGGCGCGCAGGCTCCACTTCCCCTTCATCTGGGGGGCGGAGAAGCCCGGAGTCCCCTTCTCGACGAGGAAGCCACGGACCCCGTCGACGGTCTTCGCCCAGACCACGGCGACGTCGGCGACGCTCCCGTTGGTGATCCACATCTTGGAACCGTTGATGCGCCACCTGCCGCCCGCCTCCCTCACGGCGCTGGTGCGCATGCCGGCCGGGTTCGAGCCGAAGTCCGGCTCGGTGAGGCCGAAACAGCCGATCGCCTCGCCGGTGGCCATCTTCGGGAGCCAGTAATCCTTCTGCGCTTCGCTCCCGTAGGCGAAAATCGGGTACATCACGAGCGCGCCCTGGACGGAGGCCATGCTGCGCAATCCCGAGTCGCCCCGCTCCAGTTCGTACATCAGCAGGCCGTAGGCGACGTTGGAGATCGACGGACACCCGTACTTCTCCGGCAGGGTGGCGCCGTAGAACCCCAGCTCCCCCATCTTCGGGATCAGGTGGGAGGGGAACTTCTCCTCCTGGGCGTACCGGTCGATGATCGG
>DASWBR010000105.1:0-4101 GCA_036390495.1 Candidatus Deferrimicrobiaceae bacterium
CGGGCACGTACACCCCCCCGTGCTGGTTGTTCCACTCCCGCATCCCCCCGATGGCCTGGGAATAGGAGCGGGCGACGACGGCGGCCAGCTGCCGGTACTGGGTGTCCACCTTCTGGAGGTTCGCGTACAGGGAGATGGCGGAAACGACGAGGATGAGCGCCGAGATGATGAGCAGGTAGTTCCGGGTCTGCGTCGAGGCCGGGTGCCGCATGCAGCCCCATTATACAGGGGTCAGGACCAGCGGAACACCCGCAACGCGGCGCCGGATCATCTCCCCCTTGTGCCCGCCCCCGGCACGTGCTATTGTTAGGGCCAGTTTGCGCCGCTTCCTTTCCATCCCCCGGGAAATCCTCAGCGCATCGCGAACCGCATCCCCCGTACGGCATCCGTCCATCCAACCGTCGACACCCACGAACCAGGAGAAAGAGAAACCCCATGTCATTTGGTAAATTTGGCCTGTCCCCGGAGATCCTCCGGGCCGTTCAGGCGCTGGGCTACGTCACCCCCACCCCCATCCAGGAACAGGCGATCCCCCATGTTCTGGGAGGCAAGGACCTCCTTGGTTCCGCCCAGACCGGGACCGGGAAGACCGCAGCCTTCGCCCTGCCGATCCTCCACCGGCTCGGCGCGGAAGGGAGACCGCATCGCGGCAGGAAGCCGATCCGCTCCCTCGTCCTGACCCCGACGCGCGAGCTGGCGCTGCAGATCGCCGGGAGCTTCGCGGCCTATGGCCGCCACACCGGCCTGCGCCACGCCGTGGTGTACGGCGGGGTGAGCCAGCGCCCCCAGGAAGAGACTCTCCGGAAAGGCGTGGACGTCCTCGTCGCCACGCCCGGCAGGCTCCTCGACCTCGAGGGGCAGCACCTCATCGACCTTTCCACGGTGGAGATCTTCGTCCTCGACGAGGCGGACCGGATGCTGGACATGGGCTTCATCCTCGACATCCGGCGGATCATCGAGAAGCTCCCCGCCCGTCGCCAGACCCTGATGTTCTCGGCCACGATGCCCACGGACATCGTCCGGCTGGCGGACACCATCCTGCGGGATCCCGTCCGCGTTGCCGTGGCCCCGGTTTCCGCCCCCGCCGAAGCGGTGGAGCACCTCCTCTACTACGTGGAGAAGCCGAACAAGGCGGAGCTCCTGCGGCACCTCCTCGAGGGCGAGGCGATCCGGAACGCGCTGGTCTTCACCCGCACCCGGCACGGGGCCGACCGCGTCGAGCGGTTCCTGAAGCGGGCGGAGATCCGGGCGGAGGTCATCCACGGGGACAAGTCCCAGGGGGCGAGGGAGCGGGCCCTGGCCGCTTTCAAGAAGGGGGCCGTCCGCGTGCTGGTCGCGACCGACATCGCGGCGCGCGGCCTGGATATCGTCGAACTGTCGCACGTGATCAATTTCGATCTGCCCAACGAGCCGGAGGCGTACGTGCACCGGATCGGGCGGACGGGCCGAGCCGGCCTGTCGGGAACCGCGATCTCCTTCTGCAGTTTCGAGGAGCGTCCCCTCCTCGCGGACATCGAGCGGCTCATGCAGAAACACCTGAGCGTCGTCGCGGAGAACCCCTACGCATCCCCCGCGAAGCCGCCCGCCCCCGTCCCGCTGGGAACCGAGAGGACGCAGCCGCGCCATCGCCCCTACATGATCCCGGTGGACGCGACGTTCCTTTCCGCCGGCCGCGCGGCGTCCGCCGCGTCCGCCGGAACCTCCCGCCTTTCCCGGCATGCCGGGGAGGAGGCCCGCCCGACCTCCGGGCCCGGCGGCCGCAAGTCGGGGCACCGCGACGTTGTGCCTCCTCCGCGCGCGTTCCGACGCTAGATTCCCCCCGTGCAGGAAAAACTCCGAATCCTGCTCAAACCGCTCCTCTTCCTCGCCGCCTTCGCGGCACTCCTTGCCCTTCTCTGGAAACTCGGACTGTTCCACTTCTTCATGGACCGGAATCGGATGACCGGGTTCATCCGGTCCCTGGGAGGTTGGGGGTTCGCGGGGTTCATCCTCCTCCAGGCTTTCCAGGTGGTCGCCGCGCCGATCCCGGGGGAGGCGACGGGCGTCCTGGGCGGTTTCCTCTACGGCCCCGTCGTGGGCGTGCTCCTCTCAACAATCGGGCTGACCCTGGGTTCCTACATCGCCTTCTCGCTCTCCCGCGCCTTCGGCCGCCCCCTTACGGAACGGTTCGTGGACGCCCGGACGATGGAGCGGTTCGATTACCTGCTGCACCACAAGGGGGCGTTCCTCGTCTTCCTGCTCTTCCTGATCCCGGGATTCCCCAAGGATTACCTTTGCTACATGCTGGGCCTGGGCCACCTCACCACCCTGGAGTTCCTCGCAATCGCCTCCTCGGGACGGTTGCTGGGCACAACCATGCTGACCCTCGGGGGAACGTTCCTCCGGGACAAGCAGTATTACCGGTTCTTTTTCCTCACCGGGGTCGCCGTGGTCCTGGTCTTCCTGGCCATCGCATACAAGGACCGGCTGGAACGGCTCTTCCGGTCGCTGCACGACCGGTACCGCCGGCGCGAGAACCGGGACGGGGGGGACGGGTAGGCGGGAAGCAAAAAGGGCCGCACCCCGCCAGGGGTGCGGCCCTCCTGCTGCGCGTCAGGACGTGTTACTTCTTCTCGGCCGGCTTCGGCTCCATCTTCGCGGGCGCCTTCGCGGCGTTGTCGGCGGCCGGGGCCTTCTTCTCGGCCTTCTTCTCCTTCTTCTCCTTCTTCTCCTTCTTCTCCGCCTTCTTGTCCGCCTTCTTCGCGGCGTTATCGGAGGCGGGTGCCTTCATATCGCCCTTGCCTTCGGCCTTCTTCGCCGGGGCTTTCGCGGCGTTGTCGGCCGCGACGGTTACACCGGCGAACGCGACGGCGACGAACAGGGCCATCAGGACGGTGAACACTTTTTTCATACTGCTTCCCTCCTTGGGGATAAAATGATGTTTCAAATTGGAGCCATGTTACACGAAATGCCTCCTATGGGAAGCATTATTTTCCGGAAGGCTGATTTTTCTTGCCCCTCTTCGCGTCGGTCATCGTCCTCGGGGCGTTCCTGCTGTTCCAGGTGCAGTTCGTCCTCGCCCGGATCATCCTCCCGTGGTTCGGGGGGGCGGCGGCCGTCTGGGCGACCTGCATGGTCTTCTTCCAGGTATTCCTCCTTCTGGGATACCTGTATTCCCACCTCCTGATCCGTCGTTTCCCCCCGCGCGGCCAGGCGGCTCTCCACCTGGCCCTGTTGCTGGCCAGCCTCTGTTTCCTCCCGGTACTCCCTTCGCCGTCGTGGAAGCCTTCGGGCGCGGTAAATCCCGTTGCCCGGATTCTCGGGCTCCTGGCCGCGACGGTGGGACTGCCGTACCTCCTCCTTTCCGCGACAGGTCCGCTGGTTTCCGCATGGTGCGCGAGGAGGTACCGCGGGGAAATTCCGTACCGCCTCTACGCCCTCTCCAACGCGGGTTCGATGCTGGGACTCCTCTCCTACCCGGTCGGAGTCGAACCGTTCCTCGACTCGACGCGGCAGGCGCATTCGTGGTCCGCGGGCTACGCGGCGTTCGTATGCCTGTGCGCCGCGGCCGCGATCCGGTCCCGGAACGATCCCACGCCGGCCGGAACTTTGCGGACCGAACCCTCGGAAGAACCTTCTCCCGGCGTCCGGAAATGCCTGCTCTGGGTGGCCCTCGCCGCCTGCGGGTCCGCTCTCCTTTTGTCGTTCACGGGCCACATGACCCAGAACGTCGCCGCCATCCCGTTCCTCTGGATGTTGCCGCTGTCCGTGTACCTCCTTTCGTTCATCCTCTGCTTCGCCGAGGGGGAGCGATTTTACCGCCGCCCGGTCATCCTCGCCCTGCTCCCTGCCGCTTTCGCAGGGTGCGGGTGGCTTCTCCGCGCGGGGGTGGATTTCCGGAACCTCCCGGTCTCCGTTTCGGCCTTGACGGTCGCGCTCTTTCTCTTCTGCATGTTCTGCCACGGCGAACTGGCGGCCGGGAAACCCGCTCCCGGGCACCTCACCGTCTTCTACCTGATGATCTCCCTCGGCGGGGCCCTCGGCGGCGCGTTCGTCGGCCTTGCGGCTCCGTTCCTGTTCCCCGGGCTGGTGGAAATCCACGCGAGCCTGCTCGCTCTCGCC
>DASWBR010000106.1:0-10489 GCA_036390495.1 Candidatus Deferrimicrobiaceae bacterium
GAACAGGCTGCCCAGCAACCGCCGGGTTTCGGGCGCTATCACGATCGCGTTGGGCGAAGCCATGGACTGCAGTCGCGCGGCAAGGTTCGGCGTGTCGCCAACCACATTGCGCTCCTGCGCGTCGCCTTCGCCGATCAGATCTCCGGCCACGACCTGACCGGTCGCGATGCCAACCCGGGCGGCAAGCGGCATGCCCTCGCCCAGGTCCAGCCGGCCGACGGCCGCGATGAGATCGAGCGCCGAGCGTACCGCCCGCTCGGCGTCATCTTCGTGCGACCGCGGCCAGCCGAAATAGGCGAGTACCCCGTCACCCATGTACCTGGCGATATAACCGTCCCACCGCGCGATCGTATCGGTGCAGCAGCGTCGGTAGGTTCGTAGCAGCTCGCTCATTTCCTCCGGATCGAGCCGCGCCGACAATTCGGTCGAGCCGACCAGGTCGCAGAAGAGCACCGTGATCTGTCGGCGCTCGGCATGCGCAGGGTGCGCTTTGAGCAGATCGCGGGGTTGGACGGCGTCGATTGGCGCCGCAATCGTCGTTTCGACGGACGCTGGCGGAACGCGGAGACTGGCGATCGCGTCGAGCAGCTTGCGCCGGTGGCCGACCGAGGTGACTCCGAGCTTCTCGAGGTCGTCACCGGTCAGCGTCGGCAGGACCATGGCATCGATGTCGTTTGCATCAAATGCCGGGGCGTACCGCTCCAGGCCCAGGTCACGCAGCCAAGCAGCGATGTCC
This sequence comes from Candidatus Deferrimicrobiaceae bacterium, assembly GCA_036390495.1. GTDB lineage: Bacteria > Desulfobacterota > Deferrimicrobia > Deferrimicrobiales > Deferrimicrobiaceae > JAGGAJ01. Next base: position 737 of record DASWBR010000106.1, read on the forward strand.
ATTACCGGTTCCAACCCTCCAGACGATCTGCAACCTCCTTGCGAACAACCGCCTTGCTCGAGGTGAAAAAGGGGGGGCACGGGGAGGGTATTGACGGGGGAGATCCCCTCGTTCACTGGATAGATTTTTTAGGGCAGGTCAAACCCGAATCCCACATCTCGCCATGTTTACCCGCCTTCAAGGTGGGTGTATGGGTTGACGGGGCGCCTCACCCCAAGGAGCATTTCTTATAGATCCATTGGAGTACCGACTACTATGGATTATATCAATACCAAGAAGTCGTAGTAATAAATTTTTATTAGACAAACTAACGTTTTATTATTTTATAACCATCCATAAAATAATAAGTACAACTGTTAGCTTTCCCGGCACTCGGCGGTCACTTCGTAGACCGCCTTCGCGTAGGCCCGGAACGCCACAAAGTCCACCCGCACCCGCCGACTTCACGCCTCGAACCGGGGGCCCCAGTCGGTGAACCCCGGCAGCAAATCCGGAAGTTCAGGGTTTCGGGAATATGCGGGCTTTCTGAACGAGCCTTTCGCGTTTCAGGATCTCGATCGTCCCGCCGCTGAACCGGACGAGGCCCTGGTCGCGCAAAACCTTGAGCTGCTTGTTGATGCTTTCCCGCGTCGCACCGATCATGGAAGCCAGATCTTTCTGCGTGATCTTCACTCCGATCCGGACCTGCCCCCCCTCCCGGATGCCGAAGGTGTCTCCGAGGTCGAGGATTTTCTTCGCCAGGCGGGAGGTGATGTCGAGGAAGTCCCTATCCGCGAGGAGCATGTCCGTTTCGCGGATTCTGCGCGCAAGGACCTCCAGGATTTTCTCGACGACATCAAAGTGGTTGCGCATGAGGGCCAGGAGATCTTCCCGATGCAGGCAGAGGGTCTCCGTCTCCTCCAGGGCCTGAACTGTGGCGGAGCGAGGTTTGCCGTCGAAGAGGGAAAGTTCGCCCAGAATGTCTCCCGCGCCGCGTATGGCCAGGATCAGCTCCTCCCCGGAAGAGGACGGGATCGTGACTTTCACCCGGCCGCGTTCGATGAGATGAAGGGAGCCACCCTCGTCGCCCATGTGGAAGAGCGTTTGACCGCCGGGGTACCGCCGCCGGACGAGGCATTTTTCGAGGGATTTGAATTCGGAAGACCCGAAGCCAGCGAACAGCGGGATCTTGAGCTGCAATTTTTCCAGAGACATGCCCCTCGAGTCCCCGGACGGAAGAATGGACACCGGGTAAGAAGCGTACCATCGGCTTCCGGACCGGTCAATTTCGCCGGAGGATATTTCACACTCCCGCTGTGAGGCATTTCATACCGGGTTCCCGGGCAAACGTCGTACGTTGGCCTGGAAGAAAACCGGAGGGAGATCCAAATCAACCCAGAAAAGGACCTACGACGAAACCGCAGATCAAGGAGGCGAAAATGAAGAGATGGGCATTGCTCCTGAGATTCGGTAACGCGCTGTTTGTCTTTGGGATTTTTTCCATCATGGCAGCGGGATCGGCTCCTGCGTGGCCTCGGGTGGGCATGGCAGGACATTTCCCCCATGTGGCTGCATTGAATCGAGGACCCGTAGCGGAACAAGGTGCGAAGATCGTTGTCCCCGAGATTTCAAAAAATGTTGGAGTTTCGTCCGCACGCAATAGCATGGAGCCGGTGGAGACAGGCAATCTGCCGGAGGGCGCGCAATCCCGATCGTATGGCGCCAAGAATATGGAGGACGGGAAAAAGCTCGACCGGCAATACATCGATGTAGGACCTTGACCCCCGCGATGCTCGACATGTCGAAACGAGAGGAAGTGGTCTGTGGAGGGAGAGAAACACAACCATGATCCGGTGATCCAGCAATATATTGATTATTTTTTAAAGATACGCCGCGCCGAACCGGTCTTCACTCGATCACCTTACACCCTGAAGGAGTCACCGTCCCCGGCGTGCTGTTATTTAGCGGCGGGGCGCCCGGGAAGCCCGGTTGAATAGAAGGGATTCGTCCACCAACTCCTGGATCCTCGCCCGTTCCCTCTGCGTCATCGGACGCCGCGGCGGCCTGGGGAGCGGCGAGCGGTTCCGGAACCTGGCGATCGATTGGCGGAATTCGCTGCTCGCCCCCGCCTGTCCGAAATAGTACGCCTCTTCCCCGTACTGGACCCCTTCGGTGATGTTCCGCACGATCAGGTCCAGCGCGTACCGGAGGACCGTTCCCCTCCTTCCGACCGTTTCCGCGTGCCGAAGGTACCTCTTGACGTGTTCGTCCTCCGTGAGGAACGAGAGGTCGAACGGGCGCCCCGTCTCCTCGTCGATCAGCGGCTCATCCCAGCGCCGGACGGCCCGGTGTCGCTCCTCCATCGCCCGGCGCAGGGTGTCGTCGTCCCCCGTTGCGTGGTCCACCGCGAGGCGGTACGCCCGGGAAAGGGAGTTCGCGGGGACGAGTTCCGAAATAAGCCCGTGCGCATACGCTTCGTCGACGCGGATCGGCTGCCCGGCGAGGACCGCGTCGGTCGCGAAGAGAAGCCCGGGGCGCCGGCCCAACCGGGATTTCTCGGCCAGGAGCCGCACCAGACGTTGGGTGCCGCCGAACCCGGGTATCAGGTTGATGTACGTTTCCGGCTGCCCCAGGTAGATCCGTTCGACCCGGGAGGCGACCACGTAGTGGGCGGCGGCGACCAGCTCCGTTCCGCCGCCAAGGGCCAGCCCGTTCAGGCTCAGGACGACGGGGATCCGGAATCCCTCGATCAGACCCATCGTTTCCTGCGCAAGGGCCGCGAGCTCGGTGATCTGCTCGTCCGTCAGGACGGCGAGCTCGTCGCTGTTCTGGCCCGGAACGAACGCCCGTGTCCCCTCGGCCGTGAGAACGACCGCCCTGGCGGAACCTTCCTCCCGGACCCGGTGGAAAAGGATCCGGAGCTGCTTGACCGCGTCGCCCCGGAACCAGTGGAGGTCCGAGTTCCGCAGGGCGTTGCTCGCCCGGGGGCGGTTGATCCGGAACTCCACCGTGGCGACCGACGCGGCCCGGCCCAACGGGTGGAACAGCAGCCGCATCAGCGACAGCTCTTCGGCGATCCGGACCCCTTGCGCCAGCATCAGGTCGCGCTCCGAGCGGACATGGTCGAGGTCGGTCGCCATCCGGTAGGCGGTCGAGCCGGGTGCCCGGCCGCCCAGCTGGTCGCTGAACCCCGCCGGCACCCGGTCCGGGCCGAGGACCCTGTCCGGGCCGCGGAGGCGATAGATCCCCCGGTCGATCTTGTCCCGGAACGCCAGCGCCTCGTGCGGCTCGTACATGTGGGATCCGGCCATCCGGACGATCTTCTCCCGGGGCGTCGCATTGTTCCCGAGTTCCTTCGGGTTGGCGGGGACGAGGATGGTCCGCTGGAGCATCCACCCCTGAGCAAGCTGCCAGGTCAGGGTCTGCTGCGAGCGGGTCTCGCCGTACACGACGCGGCCGGTCTGCTCGGTCAGCAGCGCCACGTTGAGCGCCAGGTGGTCCCGCCTCCCGCTGTCCCATATCGCGTCCCACAGGCCCGAGTGGTTGGTGTTGTAGGAGGCAAGGGCGTCCTTGACCACGCTCACGGTCTCGGTTGTGAAACGGGCCTGCGCGTCCCGGCCGGGCCAGCCTTTGTGGGCTTCCCGATCCGGGGCGAAGCGACCCTCGTCCACATCGGGCAGGTGATCCGGCCAGAGAAGCTTCTTCTTCCCTTCCCCGCCACGCAGCGCCTCGACGTTCTGGATGCGGGTCCTGCCGAAGTGCGCGGCGAGTTCCTCGTGCCGCAGCAGCCAGTTCTGCTGCGCCTGCGTTTCCGCCAGCACCGTGACCCGTCCTCCCAGGCGCGCGGCTTCGGCGATCGCCTTGGCGGCAAAACCGTCGTTTCCCTCCTCGTCGGCGTTGGCGCCGTAGTGCACCAGCACGTTTTCCCCGAGCCGTATCCCCGCCCCCTCCGGGCCCAGCGCCTCGGCGGCCGAAAGCCTGGCGTCGTACCCGTTGAACGTGCCGAACAGGCCGAAGGCACCGGAGAACCAGGCGGTACGGCCGCCCTGCGGACAGGGACGCAGAAGGCGGAAGTCCGCCGCCTGCAATCCCCGCCCGGCGTTCTGCATCACCTTCGTCGGACGGTACTTCGAGGGAACCGACGCCACCAGGCGATCGATCGCCCGCTGCCACTCCGCCAGCCCTTCCGGATCGTCGACAGGGGCCGCCCGCAGCGCGTCCGGATGCTCCGACCGCCGGATGAATCCGAGGTCCGCGTGGGGATGGCGATCCCGGACAAGCTCCTCCTCGTTCCGGTCGAAAACGTAGGTCAGGACGGGTATCCCCAGGGTCGTCGCCATGTCGATCGCAAGCGATCCGGTGTGTCCGCTCCCTCCGTGGACCAGGAGCACGTCCCCCGCGGACAGGTGAAGCTTGCCGGGACCGAACAGGGCGTGCTCCACCGTGGGGCCGTTCAGGATCAGCGTCGCCGCCAGGGGCAACGGCATGTCGACCGGGACCTCGACGAGGCTACCCGTGTCGAAGGCCGCGAATGCCTGCAGTGTGGCCTGGTCCCCGCCGCCCTGGTACCCCCCGATGTGCCCCTCGCGCTGGGCGTCGAGGGTCACGGTGGGAGCCTGGCGGTTGAAAACCATCGGGTCCACGAGCACGAGTTGGCCGATGGCCAACCGACCTTCCTGCTCCGCCTCGGGGGAGAGCCGGACGACCTGCCCTACCGCGGCGTCGCCGAGGACGTGGTGTTCCTTGTCGCCCAGCACGTCGACCGGATCGGCCGTGATCCCGTTGATGACATTGTAGGTGGCGCCGGCGTAGAGGATCTGGATCAGCGCCTGTCCGGCCGCAGGCGCCGGGGTCGGGCGCACGAACTTCCGGAACCCCAGCGCCGGGTCCCGGTGCACGATGCTCATCCCGTCCTCGTTGCGGGAGATCCCGTACGCCTCCTGGTAGGGCGGGATCGGGTCGATGCCCGGGCGCAGCGGCGGCGTTCCGAGGCGCTTGATGAGCGATTCGGGGATACCCTCAAGGGAGACCGCCGCCGGTGCCTCGGGACGGAAGGGGGCGGCCACCGCCTCATCCCCCTCTCGGGAGGCGATGGTCCGGTCCAGCAGGTAGATGAGGGTTCCCTTGACCTTGAGCCCGTCCGTGTTGGGCATTCCCTGGAACATCGGGTCGGCGCGCAGGAACTCGACGTCCCCCCCGCGGATCTGTGTCCGGACTTCCTCCGGCTGCAACGCCTGCTGCATCTTCTGGAGGGTTTCGAGGGGCTTCCCGGCGTAGAACTTGACCAGCTCGTACATGATCTTGGCCGTCAACGTCATCGGCAGGAACGTCTCCTCCCCCTCGAAGCCCGCCGCCTCGGCCACCAGGAAGATGATGTCCTGGGGGTCCGGCTTGACCTGGGGGTTGAGCTTCTGGTTGATCGTCATCTGGACGAGATCGACCAGGTCCCGGCTGGGCTGGACTCCCGGCTGCAGGGCCGCCACGACGACCGGCGTGCGGTCCCGGGTGGGGTGGGGGATGAAGGTCACCCCCACCTTCCGGAAGTACCGGGTGTGCTCGTTCAGGGCGTTCTCGTACATCGTCTCGTTGACCAGGTGGCCGTACACGTTGGCGATGTTCCCCGAGCGTCCCGACGCGTAAAAGGTCCTCGGGGTGACCGGATCCGTTGGGCCGTCGAGGATCAGCGCGTCTTCGGGGCTTGCGGGGTCGTAGACCACCCGTACCCAGTACGCCGAATCGCCGCCGTCGTGGGCGAGACGCCTCCCTTCACGCCCCTTCCCCGGCCAGTCCGGAGCGAACGCGTGGTTGTAGTATTTCGCCGCGGTGAGCCTCGCGTCCGGCTTTGCCGGTCCCCGCTTCCCCTCGTTGCTGCCCATCAGCCACGCCATGCGGTGTGGCTGGGCGCCCCGATAGAGGAGCTGTCCGATCACCGCCTTCCGGCTTCGCCCCGAAGCGGTGATGAGCGCCTCGGTCACCTCGCGGGGCGATTCGATCCGGTTCCCCTCCTCGTCCTCCAGCCGGTCGGCGATCACCGGATTTACCCACGGCAGCGGGAGGATCTCGGGGTGCTCATGGTCCATTTCGATCGGGGTCCGCACGCGTGCCACCGCCTCCTCCGGCTCGCCCGTTCCGGCGAGCCGGAGGAGCTCGTCGCGGTACGTCTCGACGCACCGCCGCTCGACGCTCGGCCGGCGCTTGAACGTCGCGTGCTGGGACCCGAAATCCTCCGTGCGCCACAGCGAGTTGATCGCCACGTCGCCCAGCACCGCCTGGATCCGGGCGTGGGCAGGGTAGGAGTACGGGGCCGCGCATCCGCATGTCCCCGGGGCCCCCTCCCGCTGCAGGGATCGGACGTCGAACCCGCCCTTGTCGGGCTCGAAGAGCCCGTCCACCTTCGACATCGCCTCGTAGATCGGGGAGCCGGCCTTCAGGAACGAGACGCCGAACTCCTCGACCACCTGGGCAAGCCTCCGGGGGGTGGGGACAAAGCTCTGCAGGAGGAAGGTTCTCCCCTCGATCATCGGGAACCACAGGGCGTACGCCGGGCCCACGATCCACCCGTAGTCCGTGGAGGTATGGTGGATCTCGTGGGGCGAAAGCCCGAAGGAGTTGAACATCGTCTGGCCGCCCGCGACGGTCGCGCCAACCAGGGAGATGATCCCCTTGGGCTGGCCGGTGGAGCCGCTGGAGTAGCTGAGGAACGCGGGATCCCCGCCGCCCATCTCGACCGCCACGAACTCGTCGATGTCCCTTCCCTCCGCCTCGAGCCTCTCCTCCGTCCGCCGGACGGCTTCGTCCCAGAGGATGTCCCTTCCGGGCGTCAACGGCGGCGCCGTGAGGAGGCCGAGCCGGGTGAGGCGATCGTAGACGATGAGTTTCTCGTCGCGCCCCCACGGTTCCTCGAAGGCCGCAAGGACCCTGTCGATGGCCTTCTTTTGCCGCTCGATGCCGGCCATCTGCCCGGTCCCCAATCCTTTCCGCCGCGCGTGGCGGAGGATGAATTCGGAAATGCCGACCTGCTCGTCTTCGGTCAGCAGGTTCGACAGGGCCGGTTTCGGCTCCCCGCGCGCGACCCGCCGCAGGTGGTTCTTCAACCAGTCGCGGTGCCGGGCCTCGATGGAGTCCCCCGTCTCCTCCAGGACTTCCTCCCACCGTTCCAGCAGCTCCGCGGCGAGCGTCCTCGCGTCGCCCCCCCAGGCGTCCCCGCTGTCGCCGGGGGCTGCATCCGCCGGAACACCCCGCAGGACCGCCGCCATCCGCGGCGCGTATCGTGCGAATACCTGTTCATCCCGCGAGGCGGCGGCGACGCGCGCCTTCGCCCGGCGGATCGCCTCCTCCCGCATTCGCAGGGCCCCCCGCAGTTCCTCCCCGGCGGCCGGGTCGAGCGACGACAGGACGACGCGCTTGATGTGCGCTTCGTGCAGGACCTCGAGAAACTCGGCCATGGCGTCCCGGCTGTACGTGACCTTTCCCGCGAGCCGCTCGGCGACGGCCGCGGCGACCCCCCGGGCCTCCTCGTCCGGCTCCCCGGGCGGCGTCGAAAGCGCCGACTCGAGCCGTTCGAGGAAGACGGCCCGGGGCAGGTAGCGGTCCAGCGCCACGTCGACGGAATCCTTCTTCAGCTCCCGGGATCGGTCCCCGACCCGGTAGCCGTCCTCGGTGATGATGACCTTGGCGCCCATGTTGTAGACGGTGTCGCTGAAGATGTCGGGCCCCTTGGCTCCGAACACGAAATGGTAGGTCGAACCGACCAGGGTCGCGGCGAGCTGCGCGATCAGCCCCTTGATGTCCGTGGACATGTAGATGACGACCATGTCCCCCGGCGCCACTCCCATGTCGACCAGGACATTGGCAAGCCGGTTGGCCTCCCGCCGGATCTGGCGGTAGCTGTAACTCCTCACATCCACGTTCTTCCCGTCCTTCTGGTCCTCCCCGACGTTGATCACCCGGCGCTCGTCCAGAAGTCCCTGCTCCTCGAGCTGGTCGAAGATCGCGCGGGCGGGGTTGATCTTCCCGTCCTCGAACCGGCGGATCACCGGGAAACTCCGCAGGTCGAGGGAGACCGAAGGGCGTACGCTCCACGCGTACGGGTAGACCATGTCGAGCTCGAATTTCTCCGGATTGGAGAGCCAGGCGCGCCGGACGACGCGCCAGCCGATCCGCGTTTCCATCAGGGACCGGATGACGCCGAGCTCGTCGGTTACCGTCGCGTCGGACCATTGGGAATTGCGCAGGTCGATGCGGAAGGGGACGGGCCGGCCCGCGTCGCCGTCGGGCGCCACTGTCCGGCGCCTCTCCCCGCAGTGGTAATCCCCCCGCGGGAGGATGTATTCGGCCCCTTCGTAGAGGAACGGCGCGTCTTCCTCGAGCCGGCACCCCTCGGGAACCGGCGAGGTCCGGACCGGCAAACGGAAACCCCTGGCATCCGAAAGGACGATCCGGTCCAGGTGGTTGTCGAACTCCCCGGAAATCAACCCCTTCGCGAGGCCAAGGCACCCCTCCAGGTGGGCAAACCCGGCCGTCATCTCCTGGGCAAACCGGAGCTCTAAACCGCGGGCCTCGTCCTCATCGTACAGACCTTCCTGGGCGAAGGTGTCGATGAGGAATTCCGTCAGCCACACCGCCTGGGCCGAGGCCGAACGCATCGAGGCCAGGGACTCCCGGGCGAAGAGGTCTCCTTGCGCCGCGGCCGCCTCGAGGCTTGAGAAGATGTCCCCGAGGTACCCCCGGTTGGCCTTCCCGAACCCGAAATGCCGGGCGATCGTTTCCGAAATCCCGCGAAACTCATCCCGCAGCGACTCTCCGGTGGCCCATTTCTTTTTCAGGAGGGCGAGGATCCGCGGGCGATCGAGGGGGCCTTTCTCTTTCCGGACCGCTTCGAGGAACTCCGTCGCGTCGGATCCCGCGTACCCTTGCGCAAGTCCCAGCGCCGCCGCCTGCTTCCCGCTCATGGAGGAGGCCGTCAGGCCGAAATATTTCGCCGCCGCCGGGCCCATGCGCCGCGGCAGGAACCAGGTGGCGCCGTTTCCGGGGATCAGCCCGACCTTCACCTCCGGGAGCCGGATCCTCGTGGTCGCGTCGGTGATCAGGAAATCCGTCGCGGCGGCGATCCCGAGAGCCGACCCGGCGCAAAGCCCCCGGACCAGGCTCGCGGTGGGGATGCGCAGCCCCCGGAGGCGGTCGCAGAGGGTTTTCTGGTCCGCGAGCGTGCGGAACGGCAACCCCCCTGCTTCCGGGTCCAGGCGATGCCGCATCGACTGGAGGAAATCGGTGCCCGCCGAGAAATTTTCTCCCCCGGTAAGCACAAGGAGACGAACCGAGCCGTCGGCTGCTATCCGGTCCACGACCTCGAGGAAACGGGTCACATCCGCGGAACCCAGGAAGTTCATCCCGTCCGGGCTCCCAAGACGGACGACGGCGACGCCGTCTTTCCCGGTCTCGAGTTCGATCCGGTTCCCCACCGCCCCCCCTTTCGGTCCGGTCCGGTTCAAGGAAAACAGGGCGATTCCGTTGTCCGCTACCCCTTTTGAGGCGACTCCCAGGGCGGGGGATTCGCACCGGGGGGAGAATGGCGTTGTCCAGCCGCCACGGCGCGATCCATTCCGGGCGAATCGATATCGGTCCCTTTTGTGTCCAATGAAAAGGAACGGCGTGGAAAATGAGTGCACCCCCGGAAGGGCCGGTCACCCGCCCACAAGAACATGATCCCGTATTTCCCGCAACCCGAATACCACCTGTTCGGCCCCGTCACCGTGCACGCCTTCGGGGCGATCG
>DASWBR010000107.1:0-4221 GCA_036390495.1 Candidatus Deferrimicrobiaceae bacterium
TCGATCGCCGGCCTCTCCGCACCCCTGATGGGCCTCCTTGGAGAAAACGCCTCCCCCATGGAACTCTCCCCGGACGAAGACCTCGCCTCGGACCCGCTCTCCGCCTTCGGCGTCCTCGAGGCACGGCGCCACCGGGAACGCGGCATTCCCCTACCGATGTTCCTCGGCCTGATGAAATATTACCGGCAGAGCTACGTCGACCTCGTCCGGGAAGCGGGGTTCCCGGGGGAAGAGGAGGAGGTGTATCGCCGCATCGTGGAGCGGTTCTTCGACCGGTTGGAGGTGGCATTCTGCTCCGAGTGGGAGCGCACCTCCGGGGAGGCCCGGGTCGGGGAACTCTCCGCCGTCAACCGGGCGATGACCAACGAGAAGAACAAGTACCTGACTCTGTTCGAGAGCCTTCCTTCCCCCGCCGTCCTGCTCGACCGGAAGGGGAGGATCGACAACGCGAACCACGCCGCGGTGGAGCTGGTCGGGGGGGGCGCGACCCCCGGCACCCGGTACTACGCGGAGGAAAAGAAGGGGGAGCGCCTTCCCTTCCTGGAGGAGGAGATCTCCGCTTTTCTCGCCGCCGGGGTCCCCTCGCGAAGGATCGAGAAGGCGCTGGACACCCAGCGGGGTGTGCGCCAGTACCGCGTGGAGATGCACCGGATGCTGGACGTCTCCGGGAAGTTCAACGGGGCGGTGGCCATTTTCACGGATCTCACGCGGCGTCGGGAGGCGGAGGAGACCCTTCAGGTCGTGCTGGACGAGATGGAGGCGCGCGTGGAGGAGCGGACGGGTGACCTCAGCGTGGCGATCCAGGCGCTGCGCCGCGCCAACCGCGCTCTCCGGATGACCTGGGAGTGCGGCAGGGCCCTCATGCGCGCCCGGGACGAGTCGGCGCTGCTTGCCGAGGTGTGCCGGATCGCCGTGGAGGAGGGGGGGTACCGGCTTGCCTGGGTCGGGTACGCCGAGGACGACCCGGGAAAGACCGTGCGCCCGGTGGCGCAGGCGGGATACGAGGTGGGATACCTGGACCAGGTGGCGATCTCCTGGGCCGACACGGAGCGCGGGCGCGGCCCCGTCGGAGTGGCGATCCGGACGGGGGAGCCGCTCATCGTGCGGGACGTCCACTCGGACGCCTGCTTCGCGCCTTGGCAGGCGGAGGCCCTGCGCAGGGGGTACGCCTCCGTCCTCGGGCTGCCGATTTTCCTGGAGGAACGGGCGTTCGGTGCGCTGGCCATCTATTCGGCGGAGCCGGGGGCGTTCGACGACGACGAGGTCCGCCTCCTCCAGGAGCTTGCGAACGACCTCGCACACGGGATCCGGACCCTGCGCCTCGCGGCCGAGCGGGACCGGCTGGAGGAGCGGCGCGCCGTTCTCGAGTCCCAGCTGCGCCGTTCCCAGAGGATGGAGTCGGTCGGCCGGCTGGCGGGCGGAGTGGCGCACAACCTGAACAATCTCCTGACGGTCATCAACGGGTACGGCACCCTGCTGGAGGAGGGGATCCCCGAGGGCGACCCGAAACGGAAAATGCTTGCGGAGTTGCGCCACGCCGGGGAGCGCGCGGCGGAGCTGACGGAGCAGCTGCTCGCGTTCGGCCGCCGGCAGATGCTCCAGCCGCGGGACGTCGAGGCGGACCGCCTGGTCGGGGAGCTGGAGCCCGCGCTGCGCGCGGCCTGCGGGGGCGTGGAGTTCTCCGTGCGCACCGCCGCAGCGGGGGGAACAATCCGCGTCGACCCGGAGGGATTCCGCCACATGGTGACGCGCCTGGCGGCGAGCGCCTGCGACGGGATGCAGGGTGTCGGGTCCTTGTCCCTCCGGACATCCGTTGCGGTCCTGGGCCCCTCCGACGCCCCGGGGGAGTTCGGGCTCCCGCAGGGGGAGTACGTCGTCCTGACGCTCCGCGACACGGGGCCGGGCCTGGACAAGGTGTCCCTCTCCCGCATCTTCGACCCGTTCCACCTGTCCCTGGATGCGGGGGCGGGGCTCGAACTGGCCTCCGTGTACGGCTTCGTCAAGCAGAGCGGCGGGTACGTCTGGGCGGACAGCACCCCGGGGAAGGGGACCACCTTCACCGTCTGCCTCCCCCGGGTCGGGGCGCGGAAGTAACCCGGCCCGAAACCCCCGCACTTCTTCCCCGAACTTCCCCGCCCGCCCGTTCCGGCCCGGCACGAATCAGGGTACACCCGGCGCGCGTCGAAAAAGGGATTGACACGAAAAGACTGCGCGTATAATCTACATACTCTATAATTTATATCGTCATTAATGAAGTCGTGCAGAAACGGAAAGGAGTCCGACCATGGCCCCGACCCTGAAGCCGGAAACCATCGCCCTCCACGGGGGGCAGAAAGCCGACCCCGCGACGACCGCGCGGGCGGTGCCGATATACCAGACGACTTCGTACGTATTCCACGACACGGCGCACGCCGCGCGCCTGTTCGGGCTCCAGGAGTTCGGGAACATCTACACCCGGATTATGAACCCGACCACGGACGTCTTCGAGCAGCGGATCGCCCAGCTCGAGGGGGGCAGCGGGGCGCTGGCCATGGCCTCGGGGCAGGCTGCGGAGTCGCTGGCGCTGCTCAACATCGTGCACTCGGGGGACGAGATCCTGTCCTCGGCATCCCTCTACGGCGGGACGTACAACCTGTTCCACTACACGTTCCCCAAGCTCGGCATCGACGTGAAATTCGTCGACCCGAAGGACCCGAAGAACTTCCGGAAGGCGCTGACGAAGAAGACGAAGGCGGTGTTCGCGGAGACGGTGGGGAACCCCAAGCTCGACACCCTCGATTTCCAGGCGGTCTCGAAGATCGCCCACGACGCGGGGATCCCGCTGGTGGTCGACAACACGATGCCCACGCCGTACCTCATGCGCCCCATCGACCACGGTGCGGACATCGTCGTCCACTCGGCAACCAAGTTCATCGGCGGACACGGGACCTCGATCGGCGGGGTCGTCGTCGACTCCGGGAAGTTCGACTGGGGGAACGGGAATTTTCCGAACTTCACCGAGCCCGACCCGTCGTACCACGGGCTCAAGTTCTGGGAGGTCTTCGGGAACTTCCCGGGGCTCGGGAACGTCGCGTTCATCATCAAGCTGCGCGTCCAGCTCCTGCGCGACCTGGGGCCGGCGCTTTCGCCGTTCAACTCGTTCCTGTTCCTCCAGGGGCTGGAAACGTTGCACCTGCGGATGGAGCGGCACAGCACCAACGCCCTCGCGGTGGCGCAGTTCCTGGAAAAACACCCCAACGTCACCTGGGTGACCTACCCGGGGCTTCCGAGCCACCCGGCGCACGCCCTGGCGAAGAAGTACCACCACCGCGGGCTCTACGGCGCCATCCTCGGTTTCGGCATCAAGGGGGGGATGGAGGCGGGGAAGAAGTTCATCGACAACCTGAAGCTCTTCTCCCTCCTCGCCAACATCGGCGACGCGAAGAGCCTCGTCATCCACCCGGCCTCGACGACGCACCAGCAGCTCACGCCGCAGGAGCGGCTCGAGACCGGCGTCACGGACGACTTCATCCGGCTCTCGGTCGGCCTGGAGCACGTCGACGACATCCTCGCCGACCTGGACCAGGCGCTGCGGAAGAGTTGATGGCGGGGACACTCCCCCCGCAGCGGGAGGACTTCGTCCCGGACCGGAAATAGGAATTTCCCCCTGGCAGGAATGTCTCCCTGACACGCCGGGGCGCCTCGCCCCGGCATTTTTTTTCTTCCTTACTTGACATTAACGTTAAGTAGAAGTACGATGAACCAGAACACCCCGCGATTTCCGGGGAGCCCGCGAGCCGAGGTGGCCCGATGACGATCGAGGAGAAAGTCCTGCACGGCGGCGCATACCTGATCCAGGATTCCCCCCCCGCGGCCGTTTTCACGCCGGAGGATTTCAGCGAGGAGCAGCAGGCGCTGGGGGAGACCACGGAGCAGTTCCTCCGGAACGAGGTCCTCCCCAACGTGGAGCGGCTGGAGCACCACGACTTCGAGCTCATGGTGAAGCTGCTGCGGCAGATCGGGGAGCTGGGCCTGCTCATGATCGATGCCCCCGAGGAGTACGGAGGGCTGGAGCTGTCCAAGACCACGAGCCTCGTGGCTGCGGAGAAGGCGTCCATGTACGGAGGCTTCTCCACCGCGTACACCGCCCACTCCGGCATCGGTACGCTGCCGCTGGTCTACTACGGGACGAAGGAGCAGAAGGAGAAGTACCTCGGGAAGATCATCACCGGCGAGTGGATC
>DASWBR010000108.1:0-13467 GCA_036390495.1 Candidatus Deferrimicrobiaceae bacterium
CTTTTCCGTGAGCGCCGCCCCCCCCAGCAGGACCGGCACCCGGAGCCCCGCCGCGGCGAACTGGGGCAGGTTCTCCTTCATCACGAGGGCGGACTTGACCAGCAGGCCCGACAGGCCGATCACGTCCACCCGGAGCTCCCGGGCCTTCTCGATGATCGTCTCGGCCGGAACCTTGATCCCGATGTTGAACACCCTGTACCCGTTGTTCGACAGGATGATGTCCACGAGGTTCTTCCCGATGTCGTGCACGTCCCCGGCCACGGTGGCGAGGAGCACCTTGCGCCCCTCCTCCCGCTCCGACTTCTCCATGAAGGGGGCGAGCCAGTCCACGGCGCGTTTCATCACCTCGGCGGACTGCAGCACGAACGGGAGGAGCATCTCCCCGCGGCCGAACAGATCGCCGACCCGGCGCATGGCGGGCACCAGCAGCTGGTTGATGATCCCAGCGGCGGGGCGGCGGGACAGGAGGATCGCCAGGAGGTCCTCGAGCCCCTCCTTGTCTCCCGCCACGACCTTTTCCGCGATTTCCTCCTCCGGGGTGAGGGCAGGGAGGTTCTGTTCCGCCGCCGACGCCTCCTTCGCGGGCTTCGCGTCGGCGAAATGCCGGATGAATGCGGACAGGGGGGACACGCCGGGATCCCTCGTCCGGTTGTGGATCAGGTCGAGGCAGGCCTCCCGGTCCGCCTCGGGGATCTTCGCCATGGGGAGGATCTTCCCCGCGTCGATGATCGCGGCGTCCAGTCCCGCCGCCACCGCCTCGTGGAGGAAGACGGAGTTCAGCACCCTCCGGGAGACGGGGGAGAGGCCGAAGGATACGTTGCTCACACCCAGGAGGGTGAACACCCCGGGGAGTTCCTCCTTCACCCGCCGTATCGCCGCGAGGGTGTTCGCGGCGGCGTCCACGAGGGTGGCGTCCCCTGACCCGATGGTGAAGGTCAGGACGTCGAACAGGAGGTCGTGCGGGCGCAGGCCGTGCCGGCCCACCGCGAGGTCGTGGATCGCGCGCGCGGTGGCCACCTTCTCCTCCACCGTCATCGCCATCCCTTTCTCGTGGATCGTCAGGGCGATCACCGCGGCGCCGTGCTTCTTCGCCAGGCGGCACACCCGCTCGAGGTTCTTCCCCCCGTCCTCCAGGTGGACCGAGTTGACGAGGCACCGCCCCGGGTGGATCTCCAGGGCCGCCTCGATGCATTCCGGGGAAGTGGAGTCGATCACCGTGGGGACCTGCACGGACTGGGCGAAGAGCCGGACCATGGCGGACAGGTCCGCCTTCTCGTCCCGCCCCGCGTACGCGGTGCACAGGTCCACCGCGTGCGCGCCGTCTTCCTGCTGCTCGAGCGCGATCCGCAGCGCTCCCGGGTAATCGTCGGCCAGCAGGAGATCCCGGAACCGTTTCGACCCGTTGGCGTTCGCCCGCTCGCCGATGAGGAACGGGGGGATCTCCTGCCGGATCTCCGCCGCCTGGTACAGGCTCGACAGCGACGGCCTCTCCGCGACCTTCCGCCCTGCCGGGGAGGCCCCCTCGAGCGCCCGGGATAGTGTCCGGATGTGCTCCGGGGTGGTGCCGCAGCAACCTCCCACGATGGAGACCCCCTCCTCGCGGACGAAGGCGGCCACCTGCGCCGCGAACGCCTCGGGGGAGAGCGGGTAGTGCGTCCGGCCGCCCACCACCTGGGGAATCCCTGCGTTGGGGATGCAGGAGACGCGCCCCCGGTAATGCCGGCAGAGGTGCCGGATGTGGGACGTCATCCCCTCCGGGCCGGTTGCGCAGTTCAGCCCGATGGAGAAGACGGGGAACGGCTCGAGCGCCGCGAGGGCCGCGGCCACGTCCGTGCCCACCAGCATCGTCCCCGTGGTCTCGATGGTGAGGGACACCATGACGGGGATGTCCCGCCTCATCGCCTCGAGCGTCTCGAAGCAGGAGACCAGCGCGATCTTGACCTGCAGCAGGTCCTGGCACGTTTCGAGGATCAGCGCGTCCGCCCCCGCCTCGACCAGCGCGCGCGCCTGCTCCGAAAAGGCCTGCGCCAGCGGCCCGCGGGCGATGTGGCCCAGGGAGGGGAGCTTCGTCGTCGGCCCGATGGAGCCGGCCACGTACGCCTCCCCGCCGTGCCCGCGGATCGCCGCCCGGGCGTTTTCCACCGCCGCGCGGTTGATCTCCGCCACGCGCCCCTCGAGGCCGTACTCCGCGAGCACCACCGCGTTGGCGCCGAAGGTGTTCGTCTCCAGGACCGTCGCCCCCGCGGAGAGGAAGGAGGCGTGCCACTCGCGGATCACCTCGGGGGCGGTGAGATTGAGGAGCTCGTTGCACCCTTCCCTCCCCTGCCACGCGGAGGCGGGGATCTCCATCCGCTGCAGGTTCGTCCCGCAGGCCCCGTCGAACAGGAGGATTTTCCGGTCGTGGAGGGTCATGGTGTCGTGTCGATAAGTGCTCAATCCTACAATAGAAAACCGGCGCAGTCAAACGGGTTTTCTTTGTCCTTGACTTGACGAACTCTTTCCTGATAAACAGATACAGTCTGTATACGGTATACAATTTCCGGGCTTAGATCCGTACATCATCGCATCGTTCTCCAAGCCCCGGTTCCACCCTGTCAACATGCGGGAAGGAGGTCTTAAACCATAACGGCGGAGGGGGAGGACGGTCTCCCCCGGGCCGCGCGAAAGGAGGCCGTTCCGTATGACCCCGGTCGAAGAAAAAACGGAAAGGAGAACCGCACCCGTGGCGAATCTCAAGGCGAAACTGAAGGAGAAGATCGAGGCCCACCGCCCCCGCACCACCAAGCTCGTCAAGGAGTTCGGCAAGACGATCATCGACCAGGTGACGATCGACCAGTGCATCGGCGGGGCCCGCGACGTGCGCTGCCTGGTGACTGACATCTCCTACCTGGATCCGCAGGAAGGGATCCGGTTCCGCGGCAAGACGATCCCCGAGACCTTCGAGGCTCTCCCGAAGGCCCCCGGTTCCACCTACCCCACCGTCGAGTCGTTCTGGTACTTCCTCCTCACCGGCGACGTCCCCACCCAGGCGGACGTGGACGACGTCATGGCCGAGTGGAAGAAGCGCCAGGTGGTCCCCTCCTACGTCTGGGACGCCATCCGCGGCCTGCCGCGCGACAGCCACCCGATGGTGATGCTCTCCGTCGGCCTCCTCGCCCTGCAGAAGGATTCCAAGTTCCTTGCCTTCTACAACTCGGGCAAATTCAACAAGATGTCGGCGTGGGAATCCGTCTACGAGGACGCCTCCGACATCGTGGCCCGCATCCCCATCATCGCGGCCTTCATCTACAACCTGAAGTACCGCAGCGACTTCCAGCCCGGCATCGACCCGAAGCTCGACATGGGCGCCAATTTCGCCCACATGATCGGGAAGCCGAAGCCGTACGACGACGTGGCCCGCATGTACTTCATCCTCCACTCCGACCACGAGTCGGGGAACGTGTCGGCCCACACGACCCACCTGGTCCACTCGGCCCTCTCCGATCCGTACTACGCATACTCGGCGGGGCTGAACGGCCTGGCGGGCCCGCTCCACGGCCTGGCGAACCAGGAGGTTCTCTCCTGGATCATGGATTTCCAGAAGAAGATGGGCGGCGCCGAGCCGACCAAGGAGAACGTGACCAAGGCCCTCTGGGACACGCTGAACGCCGGCCAGGTCATCCCCGGGTACGGCCACGCCGTGCTCCGGAAGACCGACCCGCGCTACACGGCCCAGCGGGAGTTCTGCCTGAAGACCCCGGGCCTCAAGGACGACCCGCTGTTCAAGCTGGTGGCCATGATCTTCGAGACGGCGCCGGGCGTCCTCACCGAGCACGGCAAGACGAAGAACCCGTGGCCGAACGTGGACGCGCAGTCGGGCGTCATCCAGTGGTACTACGACGTGAAGGAGTGGGACTTCTACACGGTCCTCTTCGGCGTCGGCCGCGCCCTCGGCTGCATGGCGAACATCACGTGGGACCGCGGCCTCGGCTACGCGATCGAGCGCCCGAAGTCCGTCACGACCGCGATGCTCGAGAAGTGGGCCGCGGAGGGTGGCCGGAAGCTGGCGTAAACCACACCTCGCAAGCGCAAGGAAGGAAAGGGGGCCGAACGGCCCCCTTTCCTTTTCCGCAAGGCGCCGTATGGGGGACACTCCATCCTGCTGGCGGGGGACACTCCATCCTCAATCCCCCGGGGATCGTTCGAGGAGTGTTCCCCGAAACGGGGATCAGTGGGAGGCCGACGCGCACTCCGCGCAGGAGCCGATGACGTGCAGGTCGACGGAGGCCACGGCGGAGATCTTCCCCTCCCCCGGCCAGCGGGCGTTTTCGAGCCCTTCCGGAAGGGGGATGTCCATGAGCCCGTGGCAGGCGACGCAGTGGAAGTGGGCGTGGGGGGTCAGGCCCCCCTCGAAGCGGGAGGATCCGCCGTCGCTCGGCCGGATCTCGCGGACCAGCCCCTGGTCCCGCAGGAAGTTCAGGTTCCGGTACACCGTTCCCAGGCTGATGTTGGGGATCACCTGGCGGGCCTCCTTGTAGATCCTGTCGGCGGTCGGGTGGGAGCAGGTTTCCCGCAAGAGTTCGAGGATCACGGCCCGCTGGCGGGTGTTTCGGGACTTTTTCATATGTATACCTCTTTATGCGTTTCGCTCCCGCGTATCGTATTTAGGCGAAAAATAATTGTCAAGGTGATTGAATCGGCGGGAGGAATCCGTATTATAGGTAGGATACAACCACATGCCGGAGGATGGTTCCTTGACCGTACCCGTGGGATTGGTGTTGCCCGTCTTGCCCGTCGCGGCAGGTGTTTTCGACACCCAGGTGCTCAAGCACGTCATGCTGGCCGGCCCCATCGTCAAGCTCGTCCTGCTGATCCTGATCGTCTTCTCCGTGGTCTCCTGGGCGATCATCTTCCTCAAGGTCCGGCTCTTCAAGGGGATCGAGAGGAACCAGGCGGCCTTCGCGAAGGCGTTCGCCGAGGGGAAGAGCCTGACCGCCCTGTACGAGCTGGCGGAGAAGGAGCCGAAATCCCCCCTGACCGAGGTGTTCCTCTCCGGGTACATGGAAATCACCCGCATCCAGCGGGAACGGGCCGAGGCCCCGAAGGGTTCCCCCCAGCCCGCCTTTCCCGTGGACAACGTGGCCCGGGCGATGCGCCGGGCTTCCCAGGAACAGGTCGGGAGCATGGAGGACCTTCTCCCGTTCCTCGCCACCACCGGCAGCGCCACCCCGTTCATCGGCCTCTTCGGCACCGTGTGGGGGATCATGAACGCGTTCTCCGGGATCGCGACCACCGGGAACGCCACGCTCGCGACGGTGGCCCCCGGCATCGCCGAGGCCCTCATCGCCACGGCGGCCGGCCTCGCCGCGGCCATACCGGCCGTCATGGCGTACAACTATTTCCTGAACCGCATCCGGATGGTCCTGAACCGGATCGACAGCTTCAACGCCGAGTTCATCAACTTCCTCCAGCGCAAGGCCGAGAGGGTGTGACCCCATGGCGATGACGGGATCCGGCCGCGCCGGCGATCGCAGGATCATGGCGGATATCAACGTCACGCCGCTGGTCGACGTGATGCTGGTGCTCCTCATCATCTTCATGGTCACGGCCCCCATGCTCACCCAGGGGGTCGACGTGAACCTGCCGCAGGCCAGCGCCAAGGCGCTGCGGAGCGACGAGGAGCGCCTGGTCATCACCGTCGACGCGAACAGCCGCGTCTTCATCGGAAAGCAGCCCGTGGAGTTCAACCGCCTGGCCGGGGCGCTCCAGCAGATCGTCGCCCAGCGGACGGACCGCCAGGTGTACTTCCGTGCCGACCGCGCGGTCCCTTACGGCTTCGTGGTGAAGGTCATCGCGGAGGTACGGAACTCCGGGGTCGAAAAACTTGGCATGGTCACCGAACCGCTTGAGCGGTAGCGGGCCGGCCGGCCCCCCGTTCTTCCCGGACCTGTCTCCGCCTCCCCTGAAGGGGATGGTCGCCCTTTCCGGGGCGTTCCACGTTCTCCTCCTGGCGCTGGCGCTCGTCGTTTCCGCGTTCCGGGGGCCGGGGCTCCGGCTGGAACCCGTGGCGGTGGTGGACCTCGTTGGGGGAGGGGAGTTCCGGCAGGCCGAACGGGGCCCCCCCGGCCCGCCCGCCGTCCCGGCGAAACCGGAGAAGGCCCCGCCGCCGGGGAAACCCGGAAAGGCGGTGAAAGCCCCGCCGAAGGGGAAGGCGGCGAAAAAGTCCGCGCCGCCCCCCGCGCCGGAGGATTACAACACCTCCCGCAGGAAAGGTGCCGACACCTCCTCGCTGGAGGAGCGGCTCCGGAAGATGCGGGAGGCGCGGGCGGAGTCCGATACGGTTCGGAAGGCCGTGGAGGCACGGAGGCAGGAGGAGGCGGCGCGGGCCGCCGTCCGGAGCGTGGGGGAACGGGTGGCCCACCGGATCGAGCCCCCCCCTCTCCGGCCGGCGCCGGGCGGGGGCGGGACGGGCGGCGGGGCACAGGGAACCGTGCGGCTGCCGCCCGAGCTCCGGGACTATTTCCGCCGCCTCGAGGAGGCGGTTCGGGAGGGGTGGCGCCCCCCCCCGCCGGTGGCCCGGGAGGCGGGGAGCCTGATGGTGGAGCTCCGGATCGTCATCGAGCGGGACGGGCGGGTGTCCGACACGCGCATCGAGCGCAGCTCGGGGAACCATTTCTTCGACGAATCCGTCCTCCGCGCCATCCGGAAGGCGAGCCCTCTGCCGGTCCCGCCGGAACAGCTGCGGGGCGGGGAGGACCATTACGAGGTGGGGTTCCGATTCCACGGTTCGGAGGGAGCGGCATGAGACATCCGGCACGGATCGCGGGGGCGGTCGCGCTCCTCGCCTCCCTGTTGCTTCCTTCGGCGGCGATCCCGGTCCTGTACATCGACATCAACGCCCCCGGCGGCAAGCGCATGCCCATCGCCGTGGCGAAATTCCTGGTGACCTCCGGGGACCCCGCCTTCACCCAATCCGTCCCGAAGGTCATCGAGGGGGATCTCGCCCTCACCGACCTGTTCGACCTGGTCCCCGAGAAGGCCCACATGGAGGGCGTGACGCCGGCGCACTTCTCCGGGTCCCCCCTGTCGTTCCCCGCGTGGAAGGTGATCGGCGCGGAGGCGGTGGTGATCGGCAAGGTGGACGCCCGGGGAGACCAGGTTTCGATCGAGATGCGCCTGTACGACGCGACCCAGGGAACACTGATGGCGGGAAAGCGGTACACCGGCACGCCCCGCCAGGTCCGGGCCATCGCCCACCGCTTCGCGAACGAGATCGTGTACGCCTTCACCGGCGTGCGCGGGATCTTCGGCACGGAAGTCGCGTTCACGGCACGTCCGAAGGGAGGGAAGGGGAAGGAGCTCTTCCTCGTGGGGATGGACGGCCAGGAACTCCGGCAGGTGACGGACAACCGCAGCTTCAACCTCTTCCCGCACTGGTCCGCCGACGGGCAATGGCTCGCCTACACCTCCTACCGCACCGGGGTTCCCGTGATCTACCTCCGGAACGTCGCCGGGGGCAACGAGAAGGAGGTGGTCCGGTTCGGCAACACGAAGAGTCCCGGCGGATTCTCCCCGGACGGCCAGTGGCTGTTTGCGGCGGTCAGCCAGGACGGCAATTCCGACATCTACCGGGTGCGCGTGATCGGGGGCGAGGCGGAGGGCGTGGTCGGAGGGTGGGGGCTCGACGTCTCCCCGGCGCCGTCGCCCGACGGCCGGAGGCTGGCGTTCGTCTCCGACCGGGGCGGCTCCCCCCAGGTGTACGTGAAGACCCTCGGCAATGCGGAGGAAATCCGCATCTCCCAGGGTTCGGGGTACGCGACCTCGCCGTCCTGGTCCCCGGCGGGAAACCGGATCGCCTTCACCGCCCGCGCGGAGGGGAAGTTCTCGGTGTTCACCGTGGCGCCGGACGGCTCCGATCTCCGGGAGGTGGCCGCCGCGCCGGACGCGGACTGCGAGGACGCCTCCTGGTCGCCGGACGGCCGGTATCTCGTTTACAGCTACCGGAAAAGGGGATATTCTGAGTTGAAAATCATCTCATCGGACGGGCGGCAGGAACGGACGCTTGCATCGGGCCTGACCGACATGGGTTCGCCCTCCTGGTCCCCCGGGAGGTAGCCGCGGGAACGGCGGGCGATCCCCGCACCGTCCGTCGACGGGGGGCGCATGAAGCACGGGTTGATGTGGAAACGGACCGTCCTGTCCCTGCTCCTCGCGGCTGCACTGGCCGCCGGCTGCGCCAAGCAACAGACCGTGAAATCCGGCGAATCGTCCGAGGGCGCACCCGGGGCTGCCGCCCCCGCCCCGGGAGCCGACGCGAAGGAGGCGATCCGGGAGGCGCCGGTGTCGGAATCCCCGGTAGCACCCCCCGCGAAACCCGTCCCGGCGGAATCGCCCGTCGCCGTCGCGAAGGCGGCGGAGGCCGGCGTCGCGGTGACGCAGGAAAAACCGTCCCGCTTCGAGGACGTGTATTTCGACTTCGACAAGTCGGACCTGAAGGAAGAGGGGAAGAAGACTTGCCGGTCGGTGGCGGAATACCTGAAGAAGAACCCGAAGGCGAAGCTGCTGATCGAGGGACACTGCGACGAGCGGGGATCGGCGGAGTACAACCTGGCGCTCGGGGAGCGGCGCGCCGTCGCGGTGAGGAACTACCTCGTGTCGCTGGGAGTCCCGAAGGGGGCGCTCGGAACCGTCAGTTTCGGGAAGGAGCGGCCGCTGGACCCGGGCCACAACGAGGAGGCGTGGGCGAAGAACCGCCGCGCCCATCTCCTGCTGAAGTGAGGTGACGAGGTGACCATGCTCCGACGTTTCCCGGGATTGGCCCTGCTCCTCGCGGGAGTGGCGACGGCGCTGGCGGGGTGCACCATCGCCGACACCGGCTCCTTCGAGCGCCTTCAGAACGAGATGGTCGCGATGAAGAAGGACATGGCCGCGCTCAAGGCATCGCAGCAGCGCGCTCCTTCCCCGGCCCCCGGCGCCGCGGCCGCGGAGCGGGCCGACAGCGGCGAGATCCAGGCGCTGCGGAAGTCCTTCGCCGACATGAACAACGATTTCGACCGGGTCAAGTCCGACGTCCTTGCCGCGACGACGAGGATGGACGAGGCGCGCGTGGAGATGCAGCGGATCGCGAGCCGGCAGAACGAGCTCGAACGGGCGGTCCAGGAGACGCGGAGCGACCCGGAGCGGATCAAGGGGCTCGAGAGGCGGCTGGCGGCCCAGGAGGAGAAGATCGCGAAGCTCGGCGCGGCTCCGGCCGCCGGGGGCGAAGCCGCGCAGGAGTGGAAGAGCCCGGAGGAGATGTACGAGTACGCCGTCGGGCAGATCAAGGGGGGAAACCCCAAGAGGGGGCGGGAGATCCTGACCGCCTTCGTGGCGAAGTACCCCGACCACAAGCTGCTGCCCAACGCCCTGTACTGGAGAGGCGAGGCGTACTACGCGGAGAAGGATTACGAGAACGCCATCCTCGCATTCCAGGACGTGGTGGACAAATATCCCTCCGGGGACAAGGCGCCGGACGCCATGTACAAGCAGGGGCTGGCGTTCCTCTCCCTGAACGACAAGAAGAACGCCCGCGTCCTCCTCGAGCTCGTCTCCTCGAAGTACCCCCGGTCGAAGGCGGCCGAGCTGGCGAAGAAGAAGCTCTCGGAGATCCTGTAGCTTCGCGGCAGCTCCCGGAGGACGGATGATCAAGAATTTCGTGCTGGACACCAACGTCCTGCTGCACGACCCCAACGCGCTCTTCAAGTTCCAGGACAACCGGGTGGTCATTCCCATCACGGTGATCGAGGAACTCGACCACTTCAAGAAGGACCTCAACATGCTCGGGCGGAACGCCCGCACCGTGTCCAAGTACGTCGACCGGCTGCGGGAGTCCGGCAACCTCGCGGAGGGAGTCCCGCTGGAGCACGGCGGAATCCTGCGCGTGGCGTTCGGCGGGGAGGGGGTGTCCCTGCTCCCCGCGGAACTGAAAGGGCAGCTCGAGGACAACCAGATCCTGGGCGTGGCGTTGTCGGCCCGCGGCCGGGAGAAGGACGTCCCCGTGGTCGTGGTCTCCAAGGACACCAACCTGCGCATCAAGGCGGACGCCCTCGGGATCAAGGCGGAGGATTACGAGAGCGACCGGGTGGACATCGAGGAACTCTACCGGGGATTCCGCGAGATCCCGGCGGGGAAGGAGTTCATCGACGCCTTCTATCACACCGGGGAATGCCCGCCGCCCGCCGGGGCCGAAGACCTCTACCCGAACGAATACGTCGTCTTCCGGGACGCGGCCACCCAGTCGTCCGCCCTGGGCCGCGTCGACGGGGTGCGCAGGAGACTCCGGCTGCTCCCGCCGATGAAGGAGGACGTGTGGGGAGTCCGGCCGCGGAACAAGGAGCAGCATTTCGCCCTCGACATCCTGCTGGACGATTCGGTGAAGCTCGTCACGCTGGCCGGGAAGGCGGGGACCGGGAAGACGCTCCTGGCCATCGCCGCGGGGCTGCGCAAGACGTCCGACGAGGAGGTGTACCAGAGGATGCTGGTCTCCCGTCCCGTCCTGCCGATGGGGAAGGACCTGGGGTTCCTCCCCGGGGACGTGGAGGAGAAGCTCAAGCCCTGGATGCAGCCGATCTTCGACAACGTGGAGTACCTCTTCGGCTTCAACCGGAAGAAGCGGCAGGGGGGCGTCCGGGGGTATCAGGAATTGATGAACCTCGGGATCCTCGAGATCGAGCCGCTCACCTACATCCGCGGCCGCTCCATCCCGAACCAGTTCATCGTGGTGGACGAGGCGCAGAACCTCTCCCCCCACGAGGTCAAGACGATCCTCACGCGCGCGGGGGAGAACAGCAAGGTCGTCCTCACGGGCGACCCGTACCAGATCGACAACCCGTTCGTCGATTCGGCGAGCAACGGGCTCTCCTACACGGTGGAGAAATTCAAGGGGGAGGCGATCTCGGGGCACGTGCTGCTGGCCAAGGGGGAGCGGTCCCCCCTCGCGGAGCTCGCCGCGAACATCCTTTAAGGTGGCGGGCCTTCATCCCGGGTGGAAATTCTGAACCGAAGAGTATCCCCCTGAACATGCGGGTACTGGGGATCGAAAGCTCCTGCGACGAGACCGCCGCCGCCGTCTTCGACGGCTCCGGCGGGCTCCTCTCGAACGTCGTCTCCTCCCAGGAGAAGGTCCACGCCGCCTACGGCGGCATCGTGCCGGAACTCGCCTCCCGGGAGCACCTTCGTTCCGTCCTTCCCGTGGTGGAGAAGGCGCTCGCGGACGCCGCAACGGGCCGCGACGCGGTCGACGGGATCGCCGTGACCGCGGGGCCGGGGCTCATCGGATCCCTCCTGGTGGGGCTGTGCTTCGCGAAATCCCTCGCGTTCGCGTGGGAGAAGCCACTTGTCGGCGTGGACCACCTGGAGTCCCACGTCTACGCCGTGTTCCTCGAGAGCGACGTCTCCTTCCCGTACGTCGCACTCCTCGTGTCGGGGGGACACACCTCCCTGTTCCGCGTCGCCGGCTGGGATTCGATGCGGTTCCTGGGCGGCACGCTGGACGACGCGGCGGGGGAGGCGTTCGACAAGGCGGCGAAGATGATGGGGCTTCCCTACCCCGGGGGCGTGGTCATCGACCGCATGTCCCGGGACGGAGACCCCGCGCGGTACCGCTTTCCCCGGGCGTGGCTCGCGCACGACCCGGCGGACTTCTCCTTCTCGGGGCTCAAGACCGCCCTGCGGACCTTCCTCGCTTCACCGGAGGGGAAGGCCGCGAAGGAGGAGGACGTGGCCGCCTCCTACCAGGAGGCGATCGTCGACGTCCTCTGCGGAAAGGCGCTGGCCGCGGCGAAGCGGGAAGGGATCCCCCGGCTGGTCCTCTCGGGAGGTGTGTCTGCCAATTCCCGGCTGCGCGCCCTGGCGCGGGAGCGCGGTGCGGCGGAAGGGGTGGAGGTGTTCCTCCCGTCCAGGTCCCTGTGCACCGACAACGCCGCCATGGTGGCCCTGCTCGGGGAGCGGCGGATGTCCGCGGGCTCCCTGTCCGGGCCGGAACTCAATGCCTATGCCGCCTCCCGGTTCTCCCGCTGACCATCCCCGGCGGACCCTCGCCGACCTGGGGCTCGCCCCGCGGAAGCACCTCGGACAGAATTTCCTCCACGACCGGAACGTCGTCCGGAAGATCGTGGCCCTCGCGCGCGCGTTTCCTCCCCCCTACCTGGAGATCGGCCCGGGCCTGGGGGCGCTGACCGGTCCGCTGGCCGAAGCCGGGGTCCCTGTCCTGGCCGTGGAGGTCGACCGGGGGCTTTCCGCCCACCTGCGGGAGCGGTTCGCGGGCGGTTCCGTGGAGATCCTGGAGGCGGATTTCCTGGCTGTCTCCGACCCGGAATGGCACCGGCGTTTCCCCGGGGGCGGCACGGTCGTGGGGAACCTGCCGTACTCCATATCCTCCCCCGTGATCCTCCGGCTGATCGAACTGCGGGACCTCTTCCCCCGGGCGGTCCTGATGCTCCAGCGGGAGATGACGGAGCGGTTGTGCGCGGGACCCGGCGGGAAGGAGTACGGGATCCTGTCGGTGTACCTTTCCTTGCTCGCCGAGGCGCGGCAGGAATTCCTCGTCCGGAGAAGCTGCTTCCACCCTGCCCCCGACGTGGACTCGGCCGTCCTGACCGTCCGGTTTTTCGGGGATTTTCCCGATGCGCTCGTCGACGCCCTGCGGGCCGTGGTCCGCGCCGCCTTCGCCCAGAGGAGGAAGAGGTTGCGGAACGCACCCGTTCCTTTCCTCGCCGGGGGGGCCGCGGAATGGTGCGCCCTGCTGGAAGGCGCCGGGATCGACCCGGGGCTCCGCGCGGAGGCCGTCCCGCCCGCCGCATACCTCGGGCTGGCCCGCCGTTTCGCCCGAATGTAGTGGAAAAATCGCTTCCCCACGCATACAATTGACCGGAAATGACCGATCCGAAAACCCCCCGCTACATCGCGATCGAGGGCCCGATCGGGGTCGGGAAGTCGTCCCTGGCCAAGATCCTCGCCCGGAAGTTCGGCGCCCGCCTCGTGAAGGAGGAGGTGGCGAACAACCCGTTCCTGGAGCGGTTCTACGAGGACCCCCGCAAGTACGCCTTCCAGACCCAGCTCTTCTTCCTCCTCTCCCGGTACCGCCAGCAGAAGGAGGTGGCCCAGGGGAACCTCTTCGAATCGGGGGTGGTGTGCGACTACATCCTCGCCAAGGACAAGATCTTCGCCCTGATCAACCTGGAGGATGACGAGGTCTCCCTCTACGAGTCGATCTACAAGCTCCTCGTGTCCACCCTCCCGAGGCCGGACATGGTCATCTACCTGCAGGCACGCCCCGAGGTGCTCCTCTCCCGGGTCCGGAAGCGGGGAATCGCCTACGAGAGAAACATCTCCCTTGACTACCTGAAAACGCTGAGCGATGCTTATAATGAATATTTCTTCCACTACAACGAGGCCCCGCTCCTGGTGGTGAACACGAGCGAGATCGACTTTGTGGAGAGCCCCCGCGAC
>DASWBR010000109.1:0-4160 GCA_036390495.1 Candidatus Deferrimicrobiaceae bacterium
CTGGCCGACGAGGATCTGGCCGTCCTTGCCGAACCCCACCACCGAGGGCGTCAGCCGCCCCCCCTCCTCGTTGATGAGCACCTTGGGCTCGCTCCCCTCCATCACCGCCACCACGGAGTTCGTCGTGCCCAGGTCGATCCCTATGATCTTCGCCATCGTCTCGGCTCCTTCCTCTTTCAGATGGTATCGAGCAGTTTACCGATGAAGCGGAACAGCGTCCGCCCGTCCACCGGCTTGGTCACCATACCTACCGCCCCCGCCTCCACCGCCCACATCCTTCGCTCCAGCCCCCCCTCCCTCGTCAAGAGGAGAACGGGGGTCCGGGCGGCGAGCCGGGCGATCCGGAACAGGGCGTCCATGCCGCAGAGGGACGGGGTGTCCAGATCCACCACGGCGAGGTCCGCGGCACCGTCGGACAGGCGCCGGAGCCCCTCGGGGCCGTCGCTCCACAGTTCCGCCAGGTCGCCCGCGTCCGAGAGCCACCCGAGTACGGGGGCCATCCGCTGGAAGTCGTCCGCGGTCGCGTCGGCGATCAGGACTACCTTCCGGGCCGCATTCTTTCCCATTCCCCGAACCCTCCGTCTCTAAATAAAACAATTCCCGTGCCAACGGTGCGGGGGAGGGCCCCATTATCAACTAACAGTTTTTAAAAGGGGATTTGCCTGACAGAGCTGCCGCCGGGCTGGGATGGGCAACCATGTACGTCATTCCGGCACGGTCCAGTGTGCGCGCCCGTGCCTTTTTGGCATCAGTCGACTTCGTACTCCTTCACCTTGCGGTGGAGGGTGCGCAGGCCGATGCCGAGGAGCTTTGCCGCCTGGGTCTTGTTCCCGCCGGTCTTGGAGAGGGCGTCCCGGATCGCGTCCCGCTCGATCTCCGTGAGGGTTCGGGAAGCGGGCAGGGGAATCGGTTCCGGCGAGGACGGGGGGATCACCCCCTGGGCCACCTCGGGTGGGAGGTCTCCCGGTTCTATCGTCTCCCCTTGGGAGACGAGGGTGGCGGTTTCGAGCGCGTTGCGGAGCTGGCGGACGTTTCCCGGCCACCGGTACGACAGCAGGCCTTTCAGCGCGGCGGGGGAGAGACGTTTCGGGGGGACGCCGTTCTCCTCCCCGATCCGGGCGAGGAGGTGCTCTGAGAGCCGTGGGATGTCCTCCCGACGTTCCCGCAGGGGAGGCACCGCGATCCCGAAGACGTTGAGACGGTAGAACAGGTCCTCCCGGAACGCTTTCTCCTCCACCCGGGCCTTCAGATCCTGGTTCGTCGCGGCGAGAATGCGCACGTCCACTTGGAGCGCCTGGGTGCCGCCGACACGCTGGACCTCCTTCTGCTCGATGGCCCGAAGCAGCTTTGCCTGGATGCCGAGAGAGACGTCCCCTACCTCGTCGAGGAAGAGGGTCCCCCCTTCGGCGCTCTCGAGCTTTCCCGGCCGGGCCGACGTGGCGCCGGTGAATGCCCCCTTCTCGTAGCCGAAGAGCTCGGACTCCAGGAGCGTCTCCGGGATCGCCGCGCAGTTGAGCGGCAGGAACGGGCGATCCCGCCTCGGGCTCAACGCGTGGACCGCCCGGGCGACCAGCTCCTTCCCCGTCCCGCTCTCGCCGGTGACGAGGACGTTCATCCGCGTCGGCGCGACCAGGCGGATCTTGCGGATCACGTCCTCCATCGCCCGGGAAGAGCCGACGATCCCCTCCACCCCCGCGGGGCGCCCCGCCTCCTCCCGCAGCCGTTCGATCTCCCGCCGCATACCCCGCTCCTTGACCGCCTTGAAGACGGCGGCCCGCAGGCGCGGGATCTCCACGGGCTTGAGTAGGAAGTCCGAGGCGCCGGCGCGGACCGCCTCCACGGCGCCCTCCACCGTGCCGTAAGCGGTCAGCACGACCACCGGGACGCCCGGGTGGGACTTCGTCACGTGGCGCAGCACCTCCAGCCCCGTCAGGCCGGGCATCCGCAGGTCGGTGACGACCGCGTCGCCCCCTTCCTCCGCGAGGCGGGACAGACCCTCCTTCGGGTCGGCGAACGGCAGGACCTCGAACCCGTCGCGGCGCAGCGTCGCGGCGACGCTCTGGAGGCTGTCGACGTCGTCGTCGAAGACGAAGATCCGTGCCTTCCCCGTCATCGCGTCCCCCCCGATGGCAGGGCCAGCGGCAACCTGCCCGGGTACATCGCCCGGAACTGGGACTCGTACGGCAGCGTGACGGTCACCGACGTGCCGTGCCCCTCCCTGCTGCGGACGGAAATCGTCCCGCCGTGCTGCTGCACGATCTGGCGGACGATGGGAAGCCCCAGCCCGCTCCCGTTCTTCCGGGTGGTGAAAAAGAGGCGGAAGATGTGGCGGCGGTCCGCCCGAGGGATCCCGCGCCCGTTGTCCTGGATGCGGACGAAGGGGCGTCCTCCCCGAACGCCGGTCGCCACCCGGACCGCCTTCCCCTCCTTGTCCATCGCCTCCTCCGCGTTCAGCAGGACGTTGAGGAGCGCCTGCTTCAGCTGCTTCTCGTCCGCCAGCAGCGGCAGCGGCGCCGGGTGGTACCGGACCGAGAGGTCGATCCCCCGGTACGTGAAATCGACCTCGAGGAAGCGCAACGTTTCCGCGACCACCCGGTTGAGGTCGACGGGAGAAAGCTCCATGGCCGGGGGGCGGGCAAAGCGGAGGAACGCCGAGAGGCTGTCGTTCAGGCGCTGCGTCACCTTCAGGTTGGCCCGGGCGAGCGAGAGGAGCTCGTCCTTCTGCGGGAGGTCGCGCCCGGGCAGCTCCGCGAGCATCTCCTCCAGGAGCTGGCTGTTGATGTAGAGGGAGTTCAGGGGATTGCGGATCTCGTGGGCCAGGCCCGCGGCGACCGCGCCCAGGTCGGCAAGCTTCTTGCGGATTCTGGTGGCCGGCACGAGACGATTCTACAACAGAAACCGGTGAATTCCCCGGGCCGGGCTGTTCACCGCCGCCGCGCCGCGAGGGCCTCCGGGGAAAGCGGCTTCTCCGCCGCGGTCGACCGGGCCACGATGCCGTCCATCGCGCGCGTCGGGGCGACGACGGTCCGGCCGGAGCTGCGCGACGGTGACGACGCCGAAAGGGGCGGCACGGACATGTCGCGCGAGAACCGGAGCTGCAAGTCTAACAACGCCGGAGGCAGCTGGGCTGTCTGCATCAGGGACGTAACATTGAAGCCGACGAAATTCCCTACATCGGATCCGAAGAAGTCGAACGCCGGCCCGAGCGCAAGCGGGACCTGGTCAAAGTCCAGGGCCGGATTGCCGGCCCCCAGGTCACGGAACGGGTATTCGACCATGTCGACGAAGGTGGGTACGGCCGACGCGAAATCGAGGAAGTCGACGAATACGATGACGTCGGCGTTCAAGATGATGGCATCGCTCGGCACGATCGGCTGCCCGGTGGACCCGTCCAGCGGGAACGTCAAAAAGGCTCGGTACTCCGGGAGATCGATGTCGAGGCTGTCGATCCCGAAGAGGACGGTCGGGGGACCCTTGGTGACGAAATACGACCGCAGGACCGGGTCGTAGGCGATGTCTCCGTCCGACGCAAGATCGCTGAGGATTTTTACAGTGAAGGAGCCCGGCGTGCCCGGCACCGTGTATGTCACGGTCAACAGGGGGGCGGTTGTATCGCTCGTGTCGTCGAGGCCGACCAGGCCCGGGCCCGTGACGGGAGGAGGGGGGGGTGGGCCGCTAGAGCCACCTCCGCAGCCCGCAAGGAACAGGGACAGCACGCCGACGACCCCGAGGATCCACCGTTTCCGCATGGCAAAGCACCTCCGCTCCCGCCCGTCGTCCCTGATATTACGCCCCTTGGGCGGGGGAAATTCACTTTAAATAGGTTACCGCACACCGGGAGTTGAAACCAGCACCGGGTGGAACAACCCCGCCGCGGGGCAACGAAGCGGGGGGTTCCTCGAAGGCGGCCTCTGGAGTGAGGCGGAAATTGCGTCGAACGCAAGGGCAGCGAGCGGGCGCAGGTCGCGAGCGTAGCCGGAGAGGAAGCCCCCCGCGAGTTGCACCGCGGCAGATTCGTTCCGCCCGGATGTCTGTCCGGCCCCCGCGCCGCGACACTGGTATAATTGGGTGGATTCCTCCCCGAACGCGAAAGGCGGCCATTGTCCAGTACCCTGGAGCCGGAAAAAGCCCGCGGTTTCCCCTGGAAAAAGCTGATCCTC
>DASWBR010000110.1:0-9783 GCA_036390495.1 Candidatus Deferrimicrobiaceae bacterium
CATCGAGCAGGGGACGCAGATCCCGTATTCCACCGTGTCGGCATCCGGGACGAACGTCCAGTTCGTCGACGCCACCCTCCGGCTGAAGGTGACGCCGCACATCACGCCGGACGGGCGCATCTCGATGAAGGTGGAGGCGCAGAACGATTCCCCCGGCCCGGCGGCGCCGAACGGACAGCTGTCCATCAACAAGAAGAAGGCGACCACGGAAGTGCTGATCCTGGACGGGGAGACGGCGGTGATCGGCGGGATCCTGCAGGTCCAGAGGGCGGAGAGCCAATCCGGCCTCCCGTGGCTCTCGAAGATCCCGGTGCTCGGGTACCTGTTCCGGAAGGACACCAACACCGCGTCGAACCGGGAGCTGCTGATCTTCATCACCCCGAAGGTCATCAAGCCCGAGCCGATCCAGGCGAAGGCGCCCTGACCCGGGCCGAGGGGAAGGCGGAAGGGCACCCGGCCGCGACCGCCCGGGTGCCCTTTTTCATTCCGAAGGGAGGGAAACGCACATCGCACGCTTTACGTTCCGCACCGCGGGGGAGACGCACGGCCCCGCCCTGGTGACGATCGCGGAAGGGCTTCCGGCGGGACTCCCGGTACTGGCCCGGGACATCGACCGGGATCTGGCTCGCCGCCAGGTGGGATACGGCCGCGGCGACCGGATGCAGATCGAGAAGGACGAGGTGGAGATCCTCTCCGGCGTCCGGTTCGGCAAGACCCTCGGCGGCCCGGTCGCGATGCTCCTGCGAAACCGCGACTGGGTCAACTGGCGGGAGAAGATGGCGCAGGAAGGCGACGGCGCGGGCGTACCCCCACTGGACACGGCCCGGCCCGGCCACGCGGACCTCGGAGGGGTTCTGAAGTACGGGCACCGGGACGTGCGCGCCGTGCTCGAGCGGGCGAGCGCGCGGGAGACGGCCGCCCGGGTGATGGCGGGGGCCCTGGCGAAACGGTTCCTCGGAGAACTGGGCGTCACCATCGTCGGGCACGTCCTGTCCATCGGAGGGATCCGCGTGTCCCGGGAGGTGGAAGGAAACGCCGACCTTGCGGCGGCGGCGGAGGGGAGCCCTCTCCGGATGGCGGACCCGGCGGCGGAAGCGAAGGTCGTCCGGATGATCGACGAGGTGAAGGAGGCCGGCACCACGGCCGGCGGCATCGTAGAGGTGATCGTCAAGGGGGTCCCCCCGGGACTCGGGTCGTTCGTCGCGTGGGACCGGCGGCTCGACGGGCGGCTGGCCCAAGCCCTGATGAGCATCCACGCGATCAAGGGGGTCGAGGTCGGCGGGGGGATGTCTCTCGCTTCCATGCCGGGGGCGGAGGTGCACGACGAGGTGTTCCCGGGAGGCGACCCCGGCTGCCGGTACCTCGGGGAATTCCTCCTGCCGTTCCACAGGGTGACGAACCGGGCGGGCGGGCTGGAAGGGGGGATGACCAACGGGGAGCCCGTGGTCGTCCGGGCGGCCATGAAACCCATCCCCACCCAGTCCAGGCCGCTGCGGACGGTCACCGTCGACCGCTTCGATCCCGCTACCGCGCACCGGGAACGCAGCGACGTGTGCGCCGTGCCGGCGGCGTCCGTCGTGGCGGAAGCGATGGCGGCCGTCGTGATGGCGGACGCGTTCCTCGAGAAATTCGGGGGGGATGCGATGTGCGATATCCTCTATAATTACACGCATTACCTGCGGCGCATCTGCGGGGAATGACGGCCGGTCGGGCGTTTCCGGGGGTGGTCCTCGTAGGGTTCATGGGGTCGGGGAAGAGCGTGGTGGGCAGGGAGCTCGCGCGGCGGCTCGGAACCGGGTTCGTGGACGTGGACGAGCGGATCGAGCGCGCCTCCGGGAAATCGATTCCCGACATCTTTGCCGCGGAGGGCGAACCGGCGTTCCGCGCGCGGGAAAAAGCCGCGATCCGGGAAGCCCTGTTGGTCCCCGGAAGGGTGGTGGCCACCGGTGGAGGGGCGTTTCTCGACGGGGAGAACCGGGCGCTCCTGTCGGCCTACGCGCCCGTCGTGTACCTCGAGGCGCGCGCGGAGACCCTTCTCGCCCGCCTGGCAGAGGATTCCGGCAGGCCGCTGCTGCTGGGGGAGGACCGCGGGCGGGTTGTTCGCGACCTCCTGGCCCGACGGGAACCCGGCTACCGGCTGGCGGACCACACCGTCGTCACCGACGGGCTGACGGTGGACGAGGTCGCGGACCGGGTCGCGGGACTCCTTACGAAACCGGAGAGGCGATGACGTTGACCCCCGATACGCTGACCGTGGCGCTGGGAGACCGGGCCTACGACATCTTCTTCGGACGGGACATCTACCCGCTCTTCCAGGAGTGGATCTGCCGCTTCTACCCGGGCGGCACCGTTCACGTGGTGACGGACCGCAACGTCGCTTCCATCTTCGGGGCCGACATCCGCCGCTGGCTTTCCGGCATCCCGCACGGCGTGATCGAACTTCAGCCCGGGGAGGAGAGCAAGAGCTTCGACACCGTCCGGGAGATCTACTCCTTCCTCGCCCGCGGCGACGCGGGGAGGGATTCCCTCGTGGTCGCCTTCGGCGGTGGAGTCGTGGGAGACCTGGCCGGGTTCGCCTCCGCGACGTACCTCCGCGGCATATCGTACATCCAGGTGCCCACGACGCTCCTCTCCCAGGTGGACAGCAGCGTCGGCGGAAAGACGGGATTCAACCTCCCCGAAGGGAAAAATCTCGTCGGGGCGTTCCACCAGCCCCGCGCGGTGTTCATCGACGACGCTTTCCTCCTCACCCTGGACGAGCGGAACCTCAAGGCGGGGATGGCGGAAGTGGTCAAGAGCGCGCTGGCGGGGGACGCCGAGCTCTGGTCCCGTCTCGTTGCCCGGGGGGGACGGTGGAAGTCGTTCCCCGGTGAGGAGTGGCGGTGGATCGTGCGGCGCGCCGTCGCGTTCAAGGCGTCGGTGGTCGAGCGCGACGAGCGCGAGGCGTCGCTCCGCCGGATCCTGAACCTCGGGCATACCGTGGGCCACGCGATGGAGAAGGCGGGGGGATACGGACGTCTCCTCCACGGGGAGGCGGTCGCCGCGGGGCTGGCTTGGGAAGCCGTGCTCGGGCGCATCCTCGGCGCGACCCCCGGCAGCTTTGCGGGGGAAATCGTTTCCCTGCTCCTGGACATGGGGTACGACCTGGACGATCCGGGGTTGCCGCTCTCCTCGATCGCCGCGGCGATCGGCATGGACAAGAAGCGAATCCTCTCGGACGTCGACCTCCCCCTGGTCGCCGAGCCGGGCCGTTGCGAGCTCCGTCGGGTCCCCCTCCCGGAGATCCGGCGGCAGCTGCCGTCCATCCGGGCCGAGCTGCGGGAGCGCACCACCCGGCACGAGACCCGGCCGGCGCCGGAGTTCCCGGAGACCGCGCTTCCGCCGGAGATGTCCGTGGAGGAACTATCGTCCCTGGAGCGGCGCGTGGCCGGGAACCCGAGGGATCCCGGGGCGCTGACGGCCCTTGCGGCCGGCTACCGTCGCGCGGGGAAGCTGGCTGCCGCGTGGGAGGCGATCCAGGCCGTGCTGGAAGAGAATCCTGCGGACGCGGCGGCCCAGCGGGTCGCCGCGGAACTGGGGCGCGCGATCCCCGCTCCGGAAGCGGGGGAGGAGGTCCCGGACGCCTCTCCGATCGCGGGGCTGGTCCTGCTGGGGGATGATGCGTACGAGATCCGCCCCGCGGAGATGCCGCTTCCCGTCATGGGTGGGGAGGGGCAACCCGCAAGCGATTCCCGGGTCGGGGACGTTGCCGGCCCGGCGGAAGACGCGCACGCCGGTTCCGGGGAGCTTGCGCCGGAACCGGTGGTCGCCGCGGAAGGGCCCCCGCCTTCCGATCGGGAAACGGCCGCGTTGCCCCCCGCGGTGCAGACGGTCACCCTGGCCGAAGTGTACTGGGCGCAGGGGGAGCGGGAGACGGCGAACCGGATTGTCGACGAGATCCTGCGACGGGATCCCGGAAACGCCCGCGCGCTGGCATGGCAGGCCGAACGCCGGGAAGATCCCCTCGAGAAGACGCTCCGGGGGTTCCTCAGGGCGGCTGCGAAGGAGTACGGGTATGACCTTTCGTGATGTCATTGAAGGGATGCACCGGAAAGACCACGGCGTGAAGGCCGGGGCGCTCGTCGGCGGGGACGGCCTCACCGTCGAGGAGTGGCACGCCCCGGCCGACGCGTGCGACCTGCAGGCCCTCTGCGCGGAGATCGTCCGGTTGTTCCGGGAATCCGACCGGATCGCGGGGGAGAACGGTCTGGGCGGCGCGGAGGAGATCTCCCTCGCCGGGGAGCGGGCGCTGGTGTTCCTGCGGCGCGTGACGGAAGAGTATTTTCTCCTGATCGTCGCCACCCCCGGCACCGTACCCGGGAAGTGCCGCTTCCTCCTCCGCCAGGCCGCGCGGCGGACGCAGGAGATGTTGTGAAGCGGAATCCCTCCCCCCGGATCCTGTTCCTCGATGGCCCGAACCTCAACGTTCTGGGGGAGCGGGAGCCCGGCCTCTACGGCCGCCAGACCCTCGCCGCCATCCGGAAAGCCGTCGCCTCTGCCGCGCGCGCGGAAGGGGCCACGGCGGATTTCTTCCAGTCGAACCACGAAGGGGAGATCGTCGAGGCGCTCCAGAAGGCCCGCGGCACGGCAGACGGAGTGGTGATCAACCCCGCCGGGTACACCCACTCCAGCGTGGCGATCCGGGACGCCCTCCTGTACTGCGGTCTCCCGGCCATCGAGGTGCACCTCTCCAACCCTTCGGGCCGGGAGGGGTTCCGGAAGGTGTCCCTCGTGGAGGACGTCGTCGTCGGCCGCATCTGCGGATTCGGCGGCTACGGTTACGTCCTTGCGCTCCTCGCCATGCTGAACCACCTCGGGAACGAGAGGGACCGTGGGAGGAGGTGAAGCCCGCCTGGGGGCCCTGATCGCCGCCATGGGCAGGCGTCGCCTGGACGCCTACCTCTGCGTGCGGATGACCAACGTGCGGTACCTGACCGGTTTCACCGGATCCGATGCGGCCCTCCTGGTCGTCGGCCCGGGGGCCATCCTGTACACCGACGGGCGGTACGGGACGCAGGCCGGCGAGGAAGTCCGGGGCGTCGAGGTGGTCATAACCGACCGGAAGTGGGCATCCGTGGCCCGCCGCCTCCGGGCGACGAAGGCGCGGAGAATCGGGTACGAGTCGCGGTATCTGTCCATGGAGACGTACCGGTCGCTGGCCCGGAGCCGGGAAGACCGGTGGACCCCGGTCCAGGACCTCGTCGAGCCGCTCCGGATGCGGAAAGATCGCGGGGAAATCCTCGCGATCGAGGCGGCGGCGGCCTCCGCAGCGGCAGGGTTGCTGTCCGTCCTCGACCGCGGCGTCGTCGGGAGGACGGAGCGCGAGGTCGCGGCGGATCTTACGCGGGCCATGAAAGTCCGGGGGGCCGAGGATGCCTCCTTCCGGCCGATCGTCGCGGACGGTTCGCGCTCGGCACTGCCGCACGCGGCGCCGACGGACGCGCGGATCGGTCCGGGGGGGCCGCTGGTGGTCGATTTCGGGGCGCGGCGCGCCGGTTATTGCTCCGACGAGACGGTGACGCTCCTTCCCTCCCGGCCCCGAAGGGACCTCTCGCGGGTGTTCGACGCGGTGCGGCGCGCCCAGGAGAAGGGGCTCTCCGCGATCCGCCCCGGAGTCCCGTGCCGGGAGGTGGATGCCCGCGTTCGGGAATCGCTGGACCGGGCCGGATATTTGAAGTATTTTGTTCACTCGACCGGCCACGGGGTCGGGTTGGACATCCACGAGCGTCCGACCCTGTCCCGCCGGTCAAAAGACCTTCTCGCGGAGGGAATGGTCGTCACAGTGGAGCCCGGGGTCTATCTGCCGGGTGTCGGCGGCGTCCGTCTCGAGGACACGGCGCACGTCACCGCCAGGGGTTGGGAGCGGATCACGTTCCTCCCGAAGAGATTATCACCGGGGTTCTGAAGGGGGCCGCCCAGGGATGTACACCACCACCGATTTCCGGAACGGGCTGAAGATCGAGTTCGAGGGAGCCCCGTACATCATCGTCTACTTCCAGCACGTGAAGCCCGGCAAGGGAGGAGCCTTCGTCCGGACGAAGCTCAAGAACCTGAAGTCCGGCGCCGTCCTGGAGCACACCTTCCGCAGCGGGGACAAGGTGGAGAAGCCCGACCTCGAAGAGCGGGAGATGCAGTTCATGTACAAGATGGAGAACCAGTTCCACTTCATGGACACCCGGACCTACGAGCAGATCTACCTCGACGAGGGGCACGTGGAGGAGGCGGGAAGCTACCTGATCGAGAACCTTCCGGTGAAGATCCTCTTCTACCGGGGGGAGCCGATCGGGATCGACATCCCCTTCTTCATCGACCTGAAGATCGTCGAGACCGAACCCGGCGTCCGCGGCGACACCGTAAGCGGTGCGACGAAGGCGGCGAAGCTGGAGTCCGGCGCGGTCGTCCAGGTTCCCCTGTTCCTCAATGAGGGGGACCGGATCAAGGTGGACACGCGCACCGGCACATACATCGAGCGGGTGTGAGGGGATTCCGATGAACCTCAAGGAGATCCGGGAAATCCTGGAGATGCTGAAGGGAACCGACGTGAGCGAACTCGAGATCGGGAGGGGGGACACGGTCCTGAAGGTCCGGCGCGGGGTCGTGTCCGGCCCCCCCGCCGCGTATGCCCCCCCGCCCGCGCCTGCGGCGCTCCCTCCCGCGGCACCCCGCCCGGAGGAGGCGAAGGCCCCCCCGAAGGAATCCGCCAGGCCCGCCCACAAGGAGGTCGTCTCCCCGATCGTCGGCACCTTCTACCGCGCCCCTGCCCCGGACGCCGCCCCCTTCGTGGAGGTGGGGGCCCGCGTGGTGAAGGGCCAGGTCCTGTGCATCGTCGAGGCGATGAAGATCATGAACCAGATCGAGTCGGACACCACGGGAACGATCGCCGCGATCCTCGTGGAGAACGCGCAGCCGGTGGCGTACGGCCAGCCGCTGTTCCACGTCGTCCCGGAGTAAGGCGCCGGCATGATCCACAAGGTGCTGATCGCCAACCGCGGCGAGATCGCGGTCCGGATCATCCGGACCTGCCGCGAGATGGGGATCAAGACCGTGGCGGTCCACTCGACGATCGACCGGGAAGCGTTGCACGTCCGGATGGCCGACCAGTCCGTCTGCATCGGCCCCCCGCCCAGCTCCGAGAGCTACCTGAACGTCCCGGCCATCCTCTCGGCCATCGAGATCACCGACGCCGACGCCGTGCACCCCGGCTACGGGTTCCTGGCGGAAAACGCCGCCTTCGCGGAGATCTGCCAGAACTACGGCGTCAAGTTCATCGGCCCTTCGGTGGAGGCGATTCGCCTCATGGGCGACAAGATCGAGGCGCGCCGTGCGGTGCAGAAGGTCAAGGTGCCGGTCGTCCCCGGGAGCGACGGGGCGATCACGGAAGAGGAGGAGGGGCTCCGGGTCGCGAAGGAGATCGGCTTTCCCGTGATCGTCAAGGCGGCGGCGGGGGGCGGCGGGCGCGGGATGAAGATCGTCCACAGCCCGGCCTCCTTCATCAACGCCTTTCTCACCGCGCAGTCCGAGGCCCTCTCGGCGTTCGGCGTCCCCGACGTGTACGTGGAGAAATACTTCGAAATCGCCCGACACGTGGAGGTCCAGGTGGTGGGGGACCGCCACGGCAACGTCATCCACCTGGGGGACAGGGACTGCTCCATCCAGAGGAGGCACCAGAAGCTGATCGAGGAGGCTCCGGCGCCCGCCCTTCCCACGCGGGTCCGCCGCGCCTTGTGGAAGGCGGCGGTCGATGCAGCGGCCGGGGTGAATTACAATAACGTGGGGACGGTGGAGTTCCTGTACGTTCCCGACGGGGAGTTCCACTTCCTGGAGATGAACACCCGGATCCAGGTGGAGCACCCCGTCACGGAGATGATCACGGGCGTGGACATCGTGCGGGAGCAGATCCGGATCGCGGACGGGAAGAAGCTCCGGCTCGCACAGAAGGACGTGCAGCTGCGGGGACACGCGATCGAGGTGCGGATCAACGCGGAGGACCCGGAAACGTTCCTGCCGTTCCCGGGACCGATCCAGTCCTGCCAGTTCCCGGGAGGTTTCGGGATCCGCGTCGACACCGCGATCTATCCCGGGTATACGGTCCCCTCGACGTACGATTCGCTGCTCGGGAAGCTCATCGTCCACGGGGACGACCGGAACGAGGCGATCATGCGGATGCGGAGAGCCCTCGAGGAGGTGCGGATCGAGGGGGTCCGGACCACCGTGGCGTTCCACAAGAAGATGATGGTGAACTCCGACTTCGTCGAGGCGCGGCTCTCGACGAATTTCCTGGAGAAGCAGCGGCCGTGAGCTTCCTCGACTCCCTCAAGAAGATCTTTTCCTCCCGGGAGGACGAGAACCGGGCGTCCCTGTCGAAGAAGGTTCAGTCCGCGCCCAACGACCCGCAGGCCCGGCAGAAGCTCGGGATATTCCTCATGCGCCAGGGGGAGGTCGTCGAGGGGCTGGACCAGCTGGCCCGATCCGCGGTTCTCTACGAGAAGGACGGTTTCGCGACGAAGGCGATCGCCGTCCTGCGCCAGATGCTCAAGCACGATCCCGGGAACAACGATTTCCAGAAATGGATCATCCGCCTGCTGGCGCAGGAGGGGCTCTCCGCCGACGCCCAGGCCGAACTGAGGAAGGTCGCCGCAGAACCGGGCCGATTCCCCTCGGACGAGCAACGCCTCGACTTCTTCCGGCAGACCGCGGAGTACCTTCCGAGGAATCCCCTTCCCCGGATGTACATCTGCGACATCCTGCGGGGCCAGAAGAAATTGCTGGAAGCGGTGAACGAGATGGAGAAGGCGGCGCCCTCGACGGTGGCGACGGGGATGTACCCGGAGTTCGGGGAGCGGCTGAAGGCCCTCGTTGCGCACTCCCACAACGACCCTGCCGTCATGGAGCCTTGCGGGTTCCTCTGGATTGCGGTGGGAATGCTGGAAGAGGGAATTTCCCTGCTCGAGCGGGTGGTCGCGGAGGTGGAGAGTTCGGGGGACCACGAGCGGGCCGGAAAGATGCAGGAGGTGCTCGACGCGGTCCGGAACGGCTGGGACGTCCTCTCCGCCCGGGCGGTCTCCTTCGACGAGGCCATGGCGAAGCTTTCCGCTCCCCCGGAGGAGGAGCAGGCCCCTCCCTCCCAGGGCGGTGCCCAGAGGCCGGCGGTTACCGTGGCCGAGGCGCAGGCCCTGCAGCGGGAAGGGAGGTACCAGGAAGAGGAAACCATCGTCCGGAGCGCACTGGGTCGGTTGCAGGCCAAGGTCCAGGAGGAGATCGGGGATTCGGACCTGGAGGCGCGATACAACCTGGGGATCGCCTATAAGGAAATGGGGCTCCTGGAGGAGGCCGTGAAGGAGTTCCGCCTGGCGATGGGAAAACCCGATCTGCTGGTGGCCTCCGCCTCGCTTCTGGCCGACACGCTCTCGGAACAGGGGGATCTATCGGCCGCCGGCGAGGTGCTCGAGGAGGCCCTTGCGGCGGAAACCTTGTCCGACGGGGACCGGAGGGACGTGCGGTACCACATGGCGGTGCTCCTGTCCAGGCAGGGGCGGGAGGAAGAGGCCCGGGGGATATTCCTCTCCCTGTACGAGGAGATGCCGGAGTACCGCGACGTGAAGGCCCGGACGGAACCGTACCGGTCCTGACGGAGGCCGGTTCCCCGTTGCATTGCCTCTCCCGGTTGTGGTAAAGGTAGCAGGGCAGGCGGGCGTAATTCAGGGGTAGAATGCAAGCTTCCCAAGCTTGACGTCGCCGGTTCGA
>DASWBR010000111.1:0-2441 GCA_036390495.1 Candidatus Deferrimicrobiaceae bacterium
GTGGGGTCCGTCGGCGACCTGCGTTCCGCGGTGGAGGGGGCCGGCTACTCGGTGCCCCGCGTGGAGCCGGGCGAGGACCCGGTGGAGTTGCAGGCCCGCCTGCAGGCGGCGGAGGAACGTTCCCTCCTGTTCCGGCTGCGCGTGGCGATCGCCCTGGGCGTTCCGCTGCTGCTCCTCTCCCACTGGGGGAAATACCCCCTTCTCCAGTTCCTCCTTGCGACCCCGATCCAGTTGTACTCCGCCTCCCGCTTCTACCGGGGAGCGTGGGCCGCCGCGCGGCACGGCACCACCGACATGAACACGCTCGTGGCGCTCGGAACTTCCGTCGCGTATGCCTACAGCGTCGTCGTAGCGTTCCTGCCGGGCCTCGTCGATGCGCGGGGTCTTTCCACCCACGTCTACTTTGAAACCTCCGCGACGATCGTCGCGCTCGTCCTGCTCGGCCGCTGGTTCGAGGCGCGGGCGAAGGGGAAGACCTCCGAGGCGGTGAGGAAGCTGGTCGGGCTGGCGCCGAAGACGGCACGGGTCATCCGCGACGGGGCAGAGATCGACGTCCCGCTCGACTCGGTCGCGGTCGGGGA
This sequence comes from Candidatus Deferrimicrobiaceae bacterium, assembly GCA_036390495.1. Lineage (GTDB taxonomy): Bacteria > Desulfobacterota > Deferrimicrobia > Deferrimicrobiales > Deferrimicrobiaceae > JAGGAJ01. The sequence continues at coordinate 582 of DASWBR010000111.1, forward strand.
GGTCCTCGTCGTCCGGCCGGGGGAGAAGGTCCCCGTGGACGGGGAGGTGTCCGATGGACGGTCCTCCGTCGACGAGTCGATGCTGACCGGAGAACCGGTTCCCGTGGTGAAGGGGCCGGGAGACCCGGTCACCGGCGGCACGATGAACGGGAACGGCCGCCTCGTGATGCGCGCCTCGCGCGTCGGGAAGGACACGGTGCTCTCCCGCATCGTCGCGATGGTGCGGGACGCGCAAGGCAGCAAGCCGCCGATCGGGCACCTCGCGGACGTCGTCGCGTCGTACTTCGTCCCGGCCGTCATGTCCGTCGCCGCGCTCACCTTCCTGGCGTGGTTCCTCTTCGGCCCGGAGCCGAGGCTGACGTACGCCCTGGTCAGCGCAATCTCCGTCCTCATCATCGCATGCCCCTGCGCGCTGGGGCTGGCAACCCCCACCTCCATCATGGTGGCCACGGGGAAGGGGGCGGAGATGGGGATCCTGGTACGCGACGGCGCCGCGCTGGAGACGGCGCACCGGGTGGATACGGTCGTGCTCGACAAGACCGGGACGGTAACGAAGGGAAGGCCTGAGGTGACCGGGGTCCGCCCGGCGCCCGACGGTGCCTTCCAGGGGAGGGAGGGGGAGCTGGAGCTTCTGCGCCTTGCGGCGTGCGCCGAGTTGGGCTCGGAGCACCCGCTGGCCGACGCCGTCGTCCGCGCGGCGAAGGCGAGGGGGATCGAAGTCTCCGCGCCGGAGACGTTCGCCTCCACGCCGGGGCAGGGGGTGCGCGCCACGGTCGGCGGAAGGACGATCCTCGCCGGGAACCTCTCCTGGCTCGAGGCGGGGGGCGCGGATCCGTCGACGCTGCTCCCGGACGCACAGGACGTTTCCGCCTCCGGGGGCACCCCCGTGCTTGTTGCGGTGGAGGCACGGCCCGCAGGCGTCCTCGCCGTGGAGGACGAGGTCCGGGAGACCTCGCCAGGCGCAATCCGCCGTCTCGGGGAAATGGGGTTGACCGTCTTCCTTCTCACCGGCGACAACCGCAGGAGCGCGGAAGCGGTCGCGGCGAAGGTCGGCATCACGCGGGTGATTGCCGGGGTGCTCCCGGATGCCAAGGCGAAGGAGATCCTGAGGCTCCAGGCAGAGGGCCGCGTCGTTGCGATGGTGGGGGACGGGATCAACGACGCGCCCGCCCTCGCGCAGGCCGACGTGGGAATCGCAATCGGGACGGGGACCGACGTCGCGGTGGAGGCGGGAGACCTGGTGCTGATGAGGGGGGATCTGGGGGGCGTGGCGTCCGCCATCTCGCTGAGCCGCGCCACGTTGCGCAACATCCGGCAGAACCTTTTCTGGGCCTTCGCCTACAACGTGGTTCTGATTCCCGTGGCGGCAGGGGCGCTCTACCCGGCCTTCGGGTTGCTGTTTTCCCCGGTCTTCGCCGCTGCCGCGATGGGTCTCTCCTCCTTCACCGTTGTGACCAACGCGCTGCGGCTTCGCCGGTTCCGGGCGCCCAAATAGCCGTTGACCGGGAGCGGGCCGGTTCGTATAATTTCCTTTCGCCTTTTGGGGTACGGGTGGTGAGTGTAGCTCAGTTGGCAGAGCACCAGACTGTGGCTCTGGGTGTCGCGGGTTCAATCCCCGTCACTCACCCCATTCTTGAAAAGGGTGTCCGCCGCCGCCCAGCCGACGCGGGGCGCGGCGGTTCGAGGGCGCCTGTAGCTCAGGGGATAGAGCACCGGCCTCCGGAGCCGGGTGCGGAGGTTCGATTCCTCCCAGGCGCGCCATATTTCCGGTCTTTCACAGAGGGGCCATTAGCTCAACCCGGCAGAGCAGCTGACTCTTAATCAGGAGGTTGAAGGTTCGAATCCTTCATGGCCCACCAG
>DASWBR010000112.1:0-2314 GCA_036390495.1 Candidatus Deferrimicrobiaceae bacterium
CTCGATGAAGCCGAACAGGCCGAGGGAGCGGAAGAGGACCGCCCACGGGTACAGGAAGGTCGTCTCCAGGTCGAACAGGATGAACAGGATCGCCAGCAGGTAAAATTTCACGGAGACGCGCACCGTCGCGGAGGTCACCGGATCGACGCCGCACTCGTACACGCTGAACTTGACCCGGTCGTACCGCTTCGGCCCCAGCGCCTGGGAGAGGAGGACGAACCCCACGGCCATCGCCAGGGCGATGGCCAGCAGGATCAGGACGGGGAAGTACGGATTCGCGAAGTCCACGCCGGAGAGAAACTGTGCCATGGCCCCTCCCCCCGCTCCCCTAGAAGACGAGCATCCGCACGGAGTCCGACGCGAGCCGGGCCACCGGCTCCCAGTAGACGCCCAGGACCAGGGTGGGCACCGCCAGGACGGCCAGCATCGCACGGGGGACCGCCGGGACGGGGACCGCCGACGGGTCCTTCGGCTCCTCGAGGAACATCGCCTTGACGATCCGCGCGTAATAGTAAAGCGAGACGACGCTGTTCAGCCCCGCCACGATCGCCAGCCAGTACATCCCGCGGTTCAGGACCTCGGCGAAGAGGTAGACCTTCCCGATGAAGCCCGAGAACGGCGGGATGCCGGTCAGCGCGAACAGGAAGATCGCCAGGGCCACGGCGGCGAAGGGAGCGCGGCTCCCCAGGCCCGAGAAGTCGGTGATGTCTTCCCCGCGGAGGGCGTTGCTGACCACGACCACCACGTAGAAGGCGCCCAGGTTCATGAACAGGTAGACCACGAAGTAGAACAGGATCGCCTGGATCCCCGCCGGGGACAGCAGGACGAACCCCATCATCATGTACCCGGCGTGGGCGATGGAGGAGTACGCCAGCAGACGCTTCACGTTGCTCTGCTGCACCGCCACCAGGTTGCCGATCGTCATCGTCACCGCGGAGAGGGCGGCGAAGAGGAGCGGCCAGTCCACGGAGGCGGTGAGGCGCCACAGCCCCGAGGCGGGGTCGGCGGCGGCGAAGGCGGTGTAGTAGAAGCGGACCAGGACCGCGAACCCCGCGGCCTTCGGCCCCACGGAGAAGAAGGCGGTGGCCGGCGTGGGCGACCCCTCGTACACGTCGGGGCACCACATGTGGAACGGCACGGCGGCGATCTTGTACCCGAACCCCACGGCCACCATCACCGCGGCCAGGAGCGCCGGCAGGACCGCTTTCCCCGCCGCCAGGGCGCGGCCGATCTCCGCCACCTGGGTGGAGCCGGCCAGGCCGAAGAGGAGGGAGAAGCCGTAGATCATCACCCCCGAGGCCGTGGCGCCGAACACCACGTACTTCATCGCCGCCTCGGTGGACTGCTCCTTCCCCTTGAGGTACCCGGCGAGCAGGTACGACGGGATGGAGACCAGCTCGAGGGCCAGGTAGATCATCACGATGTCGGTCGCCGAGGAGAGGAGGAACATGCCGAGGAGGGTGGAGAGGAGGAAGATGTAATACTCCGCCTGGCTCCGGCCCGCGAGCTCCCGGCTGTCCATGGACATGAGGATCACCACCAGGGTGGCGAGGGCGGTCAGGACCTTGAAGAAGACGGCGAAGCCGTCGTGGACCACCATCCCCTCGAAGATCGACCTCCCGGCGCCCGCGGGGACGATCCCCGCGAGGAGGATCGCCGTGCCCACTCCCAGCAGGGAGAGGACGCCCGGGGCGGACGACTCCCGCCTCCCCGAGGCGACGTGCACCGCCACGAGCAGGAGGATCGTCGCCGTGACGGCGATCTCCGGCAGGAAGTAGCGCAGGCTGTCCAGGTTGCCCAGGAACACCTAGATCACCGCCTTGACGAGGTCCACCAGCCGCACCAGGGACGCGTTCATGAGGCTCAGGACCGGCATCGGCCAGACGCCGACGATCATGACCAGGATGCCGAGCGGGGCCAGGCAGAAGATCTCGCGGGCGTTGATCTCCTCGAGGGTCGCGTATTTCGGGTTCAGGGGGCCGAGGAACACCCGCTGCAGCGCCCACAGGTGGAATGCCGCCACGAAGATGATCCCCAGGGCGCCGATGATCACGAGCGTCCGGAACACCTGGAAGGAGCCGAGGAACACCATCTGCTCGGCGATGAAGCCGGACAGGCCGGGAAGGCCCAGGGAGGCGAAGAACGCCAGGGAGACGAAGGCGGTGTAGACGGGCACCACGGCGCCCAGGCCGCCGAAGCCGTCGATCTGGCGGTGGTGCGCCCGGTCGTAGACGACGCCGACGAGGAAGAACAACATGGCGGTGATCATGCCGTGGGAGAACATCTGCATCGCCGCGCCGACCATCCCGACCGG
>DASWBR010000113.1:0-18117 GCA_036390495.1 Candidatus Deferrimicrobiaceae bacterium
GGGAGTTCGGGGACACCGCCCGGACGGTCGACGCGGTCGGTATCCGTTCGGGAAATGCGATACAATGGCGCTTCTGGCGCCTGGAGTAGCACGGGAACCGACACCCCGGAGGGGGGAACGAATGAACCCTTTTTTCCGCCGCTTCCTGCCCGTCCTCGCCACAGTTCTCGCGCTCGCAGTGGAGGCGCGGGCGGAGCGGATCTTTCCGGTGAACAGCATCTTCGGCGGCAAGGTGTTCGATCAACCGTCGGTTGCGTCGAACGGCAACACGATCCACGTGGCTTTCGTGGGGACCAACGCCGGCAACACGGACATCACGCTGTATTACGCCGCGGTGAACGGGGCCGCGGACTTCACGAGCAACTCCACCACGGACAACCAGGTCCTCGTCATCCGGGCCGTGGCGATCGACAACGGCCTGTACACGCAGGCCCGCCACCCCCAGATCGCCGTTCGCGCCGCGGGCCAGCTGGTCGTCCTGTTCCAGGCGGTCCCCGCCGGCGGGACGGAAAGCAAGCTCTTCCGCGCCCTGATATCCCTGGGCAACAACGCCGTGACGCGGCAAACGGTGGAGGAGGTCCGCGACCCGTCCGGGCTCCCCATGGCGGGGGCCCTGTCCGACCCGTCCTTCGGCCTGGTCACGACCGACAACACCCTGCGCGTCGCGTACGCCGACAATACGGCTCACGTTCTTTACGCGCGGGTCGGGATCGACAACGCCCTCCTCGCCGGCACGCCGATCCTTCTCAACCCGCAGGAAGCGTCCCGCGGGGTCCGTCCCCTCCCGCGGCTGCGCCTGGACAGCCTGAACCGCAGCCACATCGCCTGGGCGGCAAACAACAACAGCGGGGCGGCGTCGGGCGTCTACTATGCACTGGTGAAACAGGGCACGGGCGGGATCGACAACCTGGCGATCGGCGCCACGCAGGTCCTCGCGGGCGGCTACCGGTGGGGATTCCCGAACGTCCTCGTGCAGGCCAACAGCCGGATCCTCATCCTCGCGGCCGACGAGCCGTACGGGCCGTTCGACACCACGGGCATCGCGGGGTCGCTCGGCGTTTCCCTTCTGAACCCGGACGGGGTCACCCAGAACGGGGAACCGGTGACATCCCTGAACGTCGGCTCCAACGCCTCGTTCTTCCTCTTCCCCCCTGGGCAATCGGTGCTGGGCACGAACTTCGACGCGTACCGGCCCGAGGCGGCTCTGGACAGCAGCAACCGGTTGTACGTCGCGGGGTACGGAACCCTCGCCAGCGAATCCCCCCTGGTGGGGACTCCCGGGAGGTTCTACGCGATGAGCGTAAGCGGGGTGACCACGGGCTCCGGCTCGACCGCCGAGATTTCCCAGATGGCGTCGGCCCCCCTTCCCGTCGGGAATGCGGAACTCGCCTTCGCGGGTTCGCTCCCGGGCGACTACACGCGCCCAGCCTTCACCCGGTACAGCGGCAAGACGGTCCTCTTCTGGTCGGGGCCCGCGATTACCGGAGGCCGTAACCTGTACGTCACGAGCGTACCCTCCGTCGCGGATACACCGACCGCAACGACGCAGTCCGGCTGTTCGGTGGTCGGCGACCCGCGGCGGGGCGAGGCGGGGAGGACCCCCGGAGCCGCTGTCCTCTTCCTACCGGCCGCGCTCCTCGCACTTCGAAGGTTCGCAAGGAAGGCATTTGCCCGGTAGGCGGATCCCCGGGGGCCGCTGGGTCGCGCCGGCCCTTGGCGCGGTTCTCTTCCTGGCCGTCCTTTTCTTCGCGGTTGTCCTGACGCTTCCGGAAGACTTCCTCGCGTCCGCCGCCCGGTCCCGGCTCGGCGGCCACGGAGTGCAGGTCGAATTCCGGAAGGCCGGGCTCCTGTTTCCGGCCGGCATCCGGCTGACGGAAGTGTCCGTCACCCGCGCCGGATATCCGTCCGTTGCGCTGGATGAGGCCATTGCCGCGTGGGAAATCACCGGCCTATTCCGGTGGCTCCCCGCCCGGATACGCCTTGTCCGCGGGTCGTCTTCGGCGGACCTCCGGTTCTCCCCTGCCTTCTGGAACCCCTCCCGGGGGACCGTTTCCCTGTCCGGGTTCTCTTCCGCCGACCTCCCGTTTCCCGCTTTCTCCTCCTCCGGAGCGGGGATTTCCATCCGGCGGGCCGACGCCCGTTGGAGGATCTCCGGAGGGGTCGCGTCGGCAGACGGCTCCGCCTCGCTCGACCACCTCCGGATCCCCGTCCCGGCGGCCGAATCGCCGATCCGGGAAGCCCGGATCGACAACGTCGACATTGCGTTCACCGTACAGGGCGACACCTTCCGGATCTCGCGCCTCGCGGGATTCTACGAGGGGTCGCGCGTGGACGGAACCGGGGAGATCACCGGCCTGAGGAACCCGGGGACCGCCTGGGTGACGCTGCACCTTCGCCTGCAGAACCCTTACGAAGGCCGGGTCGCGACGATGTTCGACATGCTGGCGAAAAACGCAAAGAATGCTAATCTGAGGATCGTGGGGACGCTGGCCAACCCCAAAGGCGAATTCCGGTTCTTCTAGGGACGGGCTTGCTCACGATCGGAATCTCCATAACGCGGCACCGGATCGACGCCTTGGCGCTCGACGGGACGGGTTCCTCCCTCCGCGTCGCGGCCGTCGCGGAGCGCGCCTGTTCCGAGCCGTTCGGGGAACCCGGGGACGCCTCCGCGGTCGCGGAGCAGCTCCGGGCGGCGCTTTCCGGAAGGACGATCCCGGGGGCCGTCGTCACGCTGCCCCCCCCCCTCACCTACCTTCGGCCGATGACGCTCCCGGTGGCCGACATCGGGCGCGCCCGGGCGATCCACCTGGCGGAGCTGGAAGGGAACCTGCCCATCGAGGACGGGGAGATCCTTTCGGACCTCCTGCCGGGCGCACCCGGCGAAGCGGGGTCATTCCTCGCCATCGCGTCCCGCCGCTCCTTCGTGGAGAGGATGGCCGGCGCCTTCCGCGATGCGGGGCTCCCCGTCGAACGCGTCGTCACGGACCACGTGGCGCTCCTTCACCTTGCCGCATATGCCTCCGTCCCGGTAGACGCACTCCTCCTCGGCGCGTTCCACGACCTGCTGATGCTTCGCGTATCGGGTGGCGGCGTCCTCGCAGCCCGGCAATTCCCGGCCTCCCTGACCGAGGCACCGGAAGAGATCCTCTCCGCGGCGCGGGAGGCGATGGGTTCGGCGGAAGGCGGCCCAGCCCCCGCCTTTCTCTTCGGAAAGCCGGGTTCGGTCGTTTCCGAGGGGATCCCCGGGGCGACGATCGTGCCGTTACCCGAAGGGGTCGACCTCCCCCTTCTCCCGGCGTTCGGCGCCGCGCTCATCCCCCGCCAGCCCGGCGTTTCCGGGGGTTTCTCCCTTCGCACTTCCGCGGAAGCGGAGGCGGAGAGGGCGAGAGAAGGGAGGCGGACGGTCGTGTCGGCGGTGGCGGGAGGGGCGGCGATTCTCCTCGCGGTCGGGGCGCTTCAGTTCGCCGTCTGGGCCGAAGGGCAGAAGGCGGCCCGCGCGCGGGCGCTCGTGCGGAAGGAGTTCTCGGAGGCGGCGCCCGACGTCCGCAACGTGGTGCAGGCGGCGGCACAGATCCGGGAGAAAGTCGCGTCGGTCCGCCGGCAGCAGAAGGAACTCGGCACGGACTCTCCCGCCCCGCCGGATTTCCTCCTGCGGGCATCCCAGGCCCTCCCCAAGGGAGAGATCGCCGTCCGCGAGGCGTCGGTAGACGGTTCCCGGCTGCGCCTCGAGGGCGAAGCGGGGGAGGCGCGGCTGGTGGAGTCGTACCGCGAGGCACTGGCCGGAGCCTTCGGACCTTCTTATTCCATTACCGTCCAGGAGTCCACCGGCAGCGCCAAGGGAACGTCGGTCCGTTTCACCATCCTCGTGGAGCGGAAGGGGGAAACGGTTGCTTCGTGAGCGCGAGAAACGGGTCCTCGCGATCGGCGGCGCCGCGGCGGCGATCATTTTCGCGCTGACCTTCATCGTGCTTCCGGGGATCTCCAGCCTGAAATCCAACGCCCGCGCGGTGGCGGCGGCGGAGAGCGACCTCGCGGAGGTCCGGCGGGTTCGCCCGGAGCTCGAACGCGCCCAGATCGGCGCCCGGAAGAGGGCCGCCATCGTCCAGGCCTCGGCGAACTCCAAGGAATCCCCGCTCTCCCGCCTCTCCTCCGCCATCCAGGAGGGGGGGATTCCCCAGTCGGCCTTCAGCGTCAAATCCGGCGGAGCGAAGGAGGGCGAGTTCTTCCGCGAGGAGTCGTTCGACGTCCGGATGGAGAACCTGACGTACCTGGAGGCGGTCAAGGCGATCCAGCGCCTCTCCGGGGATACGCTCCCGACGGTGGTTCGTTCGGCCGTTCTGAAGAGCCGCTACGAGGATCCCCGCTACCTGGACGTCACCCTTCGTGTCGGCTTCCTCTCCCCGAAACAGTAGGCGCGCAACCCCCGCCCTACTCCTGACGGCGGGCCTCCTTCTCGCGGGGTGTGCGGGAGGGAAACCGCGGGCGCTCCCTCCCGCGGACGAGCAGATCCTCCTCTCGAAGGGGGACCCGCATCTCCTCGCCGCCGTGCGGGACGGGGGAGACGAGGCCTTCGCCGCACTCGCGGTGTTCCGCGGGGACGTCTTCCTTCGGCACTCCGCGATGCTGGAGCAGGCGTCCATTCCCATCCTGAACGAGTTCGGGAAATCGGCCCTGTTGCTGCTGCGGCCCGCGCAGGTCGTGCCCCTCCTTTCGGGTCCCGACGTGCGCCGCATGGCCTGGTTCGGCCCGCGGGGGCGGCTGGCCCGGCTGGACCCCTCCCTGGAACTCGATGCGATGGCTCGGTTCGCCGCGGGGACCGAAGGGAATGACCGGGAAATCCTCCTCCGGTGGAGGGACGTGCCCGGGGCGGCGGACGAGCGGTCCGTTGCCGTGGCAGGATACCGGATCGTCATCCGCGCGGGGGCGAACATCGTGATCTCCGGCCCCCTTTCCGGGCTGCCGAAATTGCTGGAGATCGACAGAATAATCTACCTGGAAAAGGCATCTAATCCCTGAATCCGGACTGCAGACCGACCAGTTTTTGCAGGAGAATCCCGTGATGTCGCGAATCCTGGGCCATGCCGGAGCCTTTACTCTTTGCGGAATCCTCGCACTTTCCGCGTGCTCGTCGCAGCGCCCGGCCCCGGTGACCGGAACCTCCGAATCCGCCGCTGGCCGCACGATCACCCAGGAAGTCCCCCACTCGACGGAGTCGATCACGGACATCCGGGAACGGGAGGCGAAGGAACCGCTCCCGCCGCGCGGGGACATGGCGATCCACTCCCACAAGATCCGGGGCGTAGACAATTCCACGACGAACCTCGACCAGGGAAACGCACCGGCGGGTGCGCAGAATAGACCGGGCACCGCGCCCGAACCGAGCGGAGGGTATTAGTGGAAGCTGCGAATGGACGTTTTACGGTAATGGCCCGGTATCCGGAGCTTCGCCGAACGACGGTAACGGTGCTCGCCCTCCTTTTCCTCATCCCCATCGGGAACAGCAGCGAGGCTGGCGGCAGGGACGAAGAGGGCACCCCGGGGGTGCGGGTCACGATGGAGGTTCCGTTCGCAAGCGAATCTCTCGATGCGGTGAAAGCCGCAACCCCGTCAACGAAGAAACGCTACATCGGAAATCGCGCGATACCGCGGAAACGGATCGACCGGGTATTTGCTGCAGGCCCGTTCGACGCCTCGGCGGCGATTTCCCTGCAACCCCTTTCGATTTCCGCTCCTGCCGTCACGCCCCAGGCCCCCGTGCTCGACAGCGGTATTACCGGGCTGGGAAATCCGCTACCGGGACAGGGCGACGTCATTCCCCCCGACACGATGGGGGCCGCGGGCCCGAACCACCTCGTCACCCTGATGAACAGCGAATTCGGGGTGTTCGACAAGGCAACCGGGCTGATCCCTTCCACGGTAGTTTCCCTGGAATCCTTTTGGAGCTTCAATCCAATCGACCTCCCCCCCTGGGACAATACTTTCTACCCGTTTGACCCGAAAATCCTCTACGACCAGTTCGACGGGAGATTCGTCGCGGTTTCTATCGGTGGCAGCAGCGAGGGCAGTTCCTATATCTTGGTCGCCGTCTCCGCCACATCCGACCCGACCGGGACGTGGAACAGGTGGGCGATCCCGTCCTCCCCCGACAACACCGTGTGGGCGGACTTCCCGGGATTCGGACTCGACGGGTCGAACCTCTACGTCACAGCGAACATGTTCCGGTTCAATCCCCTAAAAAACGAAGATGAATACCAATACAGCAAGGCGTGGGTCGTCCCGAAGGCGCAGCTGCTCTCCGGGACGAGTCGCATCACGAGGTTCGAGTTCCCGGATCCTCCCGGCTCCGGCCCCACCATGCAACCGGCGCACACGTTCGACCTGTCCGTCCCGGAGTACGTCGTGTTCGAGGGCGGGAGCGGTTTCCTCCGCGTCGCCCGGTTCGACAACGTCGCGGGGACGCCGGTGTTCGGTCCGCCGATCACGGTCCCGGTGGCCTCCTTCGAAGCTTTCACCCTGTTGCTGGATGCCCCGCAGGCGGGTGACAGCCGCGGGATCAGCACCTCGGACACCCGCCTTCTGAACGCCGTGTACCGGAACGGTTTCCTCTGGACCACGCACACGGTCAGCGGGGGCGGGAAGACGGAAGTCGCCTGGTACCGGATCAACCCGGCGTCGGGGTTGGTGCCCGCGCAGGGGAGGATCGGCGATCCGTCGCGGTGGTATTACTACCCTTCCATCGGGGTGAACCGGAACGGCGACGCCGCGATCGGCTTCAGCGGTTCCTCTACCCAGGAATACGCCGGGGGGTATTACACCATCGTACGTGCGGGGAGTCCCACTGCCGAGCCGGTCTCCCTCCTGAAGTCCGGGAAGGCGGCCTACTACAAGACGCTGAGCGGAACGCAGAACCGATGGGGGGATTTCAGCGCCACCGTGGTGGACCCTGCGGACGACTTGTCGTTCTGGACACTCCAGGAGTATGCGAAGCTCCCCGTGTTGAACCAAAACAACCAGCTCGTCTCCCAGTGGGGAACGTGGTGGGGGAAGTTCCGACCGTCGAACGTCAAGCCGCCGTCCACGCTAATCGCCACGGCGTCGCCCGCCCCGCAGGTGGTCCTCAACTGGACGCCCGACTCCGTCAACCAGACTGGCCTCGAATTGCAGCGGAGGCGGTTGCCGGGCGAGGATTATATTCCGGTTGTGACGTTGGCCCCCAACGTCACGACCTTCACGGACAACGCCTCCACCGGGCTGCTGGGGGGATTCACCTACTACTACCGGGTGCAGGCGTACAACGCCACCGGGGGCTCCTATTCCAACGAGGCGTTTGCGTCGACCGTCGCGCCGCCCCCTCCCGCTTCGGGCGGGGGTGGCGGAGGGTGCCTCGCCATGGCGCCCTCCTCCGGTGCGGGGGCCGAAGTTTCATCGATCCTTCATGCAGCGATCCTGTTCCTCCCGGCCGCCGTGTATAGGTGGAGACGGCGGCTGCGCCCCGGAAAAAGTTAATGGACGGGCCTTTCCGGCACCCCGTTTGCTAACGACAGGGAAAACGTCCGGGAGGGGTAGATGATCCAGGCCGATCCGGGGGCGAGACTCGCGGTTTCCATCAGCAGCGGGATGACGGTGGAAGTGCGCCTTGGACTGCGGGAGGTCCGCATCGGGCGGAGCCGCGAGGCGGAACTGCAGCTGCCCGACCCCTCCGTCTCCCGTTTCCACGCGCGGATATTCCGCGTCGGCCGGCAATATTTCCTCGCCGACATGGGGAGCCGGAACGGGACGCACCTGGACGGGAAACCCGTAACCCAGGTCCCGCTGGAGGGGGGGAGCCATTTCCGCGTGGGTCCGTACCGGATCCACTTCCACCTGGATGGGGATCCATCGGGCACGGGAGAGGAGCTGACGGTCGTCCCTTCGACTTCTCACCAGTCGGCCGAGGCGCCTTCCCCGCCCACCCCCGTTCCCTGGCGGACAGGGGCGTCGCCCCCTGAGGAGGTTCCCTTCGGGCTTGTCGGGGCGAGCGCCGGAATCCGGAACCTCGTCGGGATGATCCGGCGCGTCGCACCTTCGGACGTTCCGGTGCTGATCGAGGGGGAGACCGGAAGCGGGAAGGAACTCGTAGCCCGCGGCATCCACGACGCTTCGGAACGACGGGACCGGCCATTCGTCGTGGTCAATTGCGGGGCGATCTCCCCGGAACTCGTCGAGAGCGAGCTGTTCGGCCACGAGAAAGGGGCGTTCACGGGAGCCACTTCCCAACGGAAGGGGGCTTTCGAGCTCGCCCACAACGGAACGATCTTCCTGGATGAAATCGGGGAGTTACCCTTCCCTCTTCAACCAAAGCTTTTACGCGCCCTCGAGCAGAAGGAGATCAAGCGGGTGGGCGGGAACGACACGTTGCCGGCCGACGTCCGCATCCTTGCGGCCACCCACCGGAACCTCAGGGAGGAGATCGCGAGGAAGGCGTTCCGGGAGGATCTCTATTTCCGGATAGGCGCAATCACCGTTCCCGTCCCGCCCTTGCGGGATCACCGGGAGGATGTGCCGGCCATCGCACTCCACTTCCTCGCGGGAATGGAGCGCCGATACGGCCGGCCGGTTCCCCGGCTCGCCCCGGACGCGCTGGACGCCCTGATATCCCACCACTGGCCCGGGAACGTGCGGGAACTCCGGAATGCCGTGCAGCGCGCCGTCGTGATGGGTGAAGGACCGGAACTCGCCGCGGCGGACTTCTCCTTCCTTCGGGAAGATGCGCCTGCGGCATCGGACCCGGTGGTCGCGGCAGGCCTTTCCCGGTGGGAACAGGCGGAGCGGACGAACATCCTCGCGGAGCTCGCCCGCCAGGAGGGGAACAAGACCCGCACCGCCCGCGAGCTCGGTATCGCCAAGTCCACGCTCTTCGAGAAGCTGAAGAAGTACGGGATTCGAGGGAAAGACCCCGACCGGTAACCGTACCGCAGTTCCGTTTATCGGACCTTTTTTCCCGCCCGGATTCCGGCGGTCTGCCTCCGTTCCCATACCTCCCCGTTTCGACGTCCGATTCCACAACCGCCGCCTCTCTTGAAAAGGCACGCACGTTGCTGCTCCTCCGCCAAAACCTTCCGGGAGGTGGGGAATGGAAAGGAAGCAGGAGACGGGGCGCCGCGGTCAGGGACTCACGGAGTACATCATCATCGTCGCCCTCGTGGCCATCGCGGGGATCGGGATCGTCAACATCTTCGGGAACCAGCTGAGGAAGCAGTTCCACGTGATCGTGAAGGCGATGGCGGGGAGCGAAACGGGAAAGGTGGAATCGCTCGCCGACTCCGCAGGGAAGGAAGCCAACCAGAAGAACCTCTCCACCTATGCCGGCTCGAAGTGAGGAGGGAGCGGCCATGCTCGAATTCCTCCTCGCCGGTGCGGTACTGCTGTTCGTTGCACTCGTGGTCATCCAGCTGTCCCTCCTCTGGGCAGGGAAAGGAGCGGTCGACACTGCGGCCCACCTCGCGGCGCGCCGCTTCGCGCGTTCCGCCAGGGACGACTTCCGGAAGGCCCGGGACGGGGCGTTTCTCGAGGCGTTCCGGGTCTGCCGGGAACGGCCGGGCGGCTCCCTCGGCACCGTCGGCCTGACAGCGCTCGACATCACCCGCGACGGGGAACGGGGAGGAGGAGCCGCGTCGGCGGGCGACGCAGTGTGCGTAAGGTTGACGCATGGGGTCGAACTGGTCGTTCCATGGGTGGACCGCGCCCTCTTTTCCCTGTTTCCGGGAAAGAAGGTGATGCTGGGCGACCGGCGTTACCTCATGCTCCAGGCGACCCGGTGGGTCACGGTGGAATGACGATGATCGGCCTCTTCTTCCGACAGGCGGTTCACGCCACGGCCGGAAACCGGGGGCAGGCGACGACGCTCTTCGTCGTCGTATCGGGTACGCTCCTCGCGGTCGTCTTCGCCGGCGCCGCCTTGCACCATTACCACCTCGGACGGCAGGCCGCTGCCGAGGCGATCGACTCCATCGCCCTGTCTGCGGCGACCTGGGAAGCACGGGGACTGAACCTGATCGCGGCGCTGAACGACGGCGCGATACAATGCATGCGGGTCATCCGCTGGACGACCGCAATCTGGGCGGTTCTTGCCATTTCCGCGGCGTTCGGGGCGGGAGTCCCCGCATTCCTCGCCTACACCCGGCAGGCCCGCCGGATCATCTCCGGCTACTGGGATACGGCGCACCTGCTGGTAACCTGGAGCGGGAAAATCCGCAGTGCCGTCCCGTACCTCGTACTCGCGGAAACGGCTTCCCTGTCGAGGAAGCGAAACGTCACCGGAACTCTCTACCCATGGAATCCACGGGGACCCCACGACGGGAAAGAGACCCTCGAGTTGCACGTTTCGCCGGGTCCGCCGGTTTCCCTCGTGGAAGCGATGGCACCCGTCACCGCCGCCATCGATCGTCTGAAGAAGGTCCGGATTCTGAAAGGGGTGGCGAAAACGGTGGTCGCCGCTCTCGACGCCGCGATCCGGGGGATTCTCGGGAACGCGAAGGGGCCGATCCGTATGCTCGCCCCGGAGCCGGATTTCCGCGAGCGGCAGCGGGTGCGGTTCACCGGTTTTCTCTCCCGCGCCGCCCTTCCCGTCCCGATCCTCGGGGAGTCCGGCGTCCGGCGCTTCCCTTCCACCGCGGAGGCGGAGCCGTACGGGGGAAAGCAGGCGGAGATGACGTGGAAATCCCGCCTCGCGGAAAGTAGCTCGCCATGACGGGGCGCCGGCATTCCGCAGGCCAATCCCTGCTGGAGACCGTCATCGCATTGCCGCTCCTCCTCGCGCTTCTCGCCGGGGGATACTGGGGATTCCGGAGGCTCTCCCTCGAAGGGGCCGCCACGTCGGCCGCGCAGGCCCAGCTTCTCCGCACGGGACGGGGACAGGCCACCATCGCGTCGAATCTTGCCGCCTCCGTCCTTCCGGGCGGGGAGGGAGTCATCATTTCCGCACGCAACGAATCCCTCGCGGGGCGGGTGCCCCCTTTCACAGGCCTGGCCGGCCGTACCGTATCGTCCGTGGAGGTATCCCGCCGGAAGGAAGACGTCGGAGGCTTCGTGGAACTTCCGCGGCACGGGTTCCGCTCCGCCCAGGAGGGCGCCGTGGATTGCTGGGAAAGCGGGTCCCGTTCGGGAAGGAATGTCCGCAGGACCGTAAGGGGAATCCTCGCAACGGGTGCGCTTCGGTGAAACGGAAAGTCCTTCCCTTCGCCGGAGCCGCCGTATCCGTATTGCTCCTAGCAGCAACCCTTTCACCCGTCCGGGGAGATTCACCCGGCCCCGGACGCTCTACGGGCGAGCGCGTGAGCATCGACGGGAAATCCTTTCTTCCGGGAGGCACGGACCACGACGACTTCTCCACCGTGCGACGGGAGTTCCGGAGATTCGGCATCGAGGTCCCGGGGGAGTTCGGAATCCCCGCGGGGTCCCGGAATGGTCCCCCCGTCTTCTCCGGAGGGCTTGTCGCGTCGGAGGACCCGAATCCTGGAAACCCTCCGCCCATTCCGCCGGGGCTGATCGCGGACCACACGCTCCGCCTCGAATCCGATCACGGTGTGGTCGAGCTCGTCCTGGGCACGATGCGCATCCGGGGCGCCTCCGTCGGAGACCGGCTCTCCACGGACGGGTGGGATGGACCCGCGCGGGACGAACCCGGGGGAACGCCACGTCTTCTGGAAAAAAAGACCGGAAAGGAGACGACGATTGTTTTCCTCGATGAGGCGGAAGGCAGGTTCCTTCTTTTCCGCGAAACCGGACGGTAAGTTCCGCAAGGCCCTCCCCCTCTTGGCGGGGGCCGTCATGGCCGGGATCGCGCTGACCACCGCCAGCCGCCGGATCGCGACCGTGGAGAAAGACCTCCACAGCCGGTCGAATCCCGTCGAAGTGGTCGTTGCTGCATCCTCCATCGCGGCAGGCGAAACGTTCCACGAAGGGAACCTCGCCCGGAAGAACATCCCCGCGTCGGGGACGGGGGAGCGGAATGTTCCGGCCGCGGAGTTCGGCCTCCTGCTGGGAGGGCGTTCGAAAAATCCCGTTGGGCCCGGGGAGCCGGTCCTTTGGACCGACGTGGAGGAACCGTTCGACACCGAGCCGTTCTCCCGCGGGATCACGCCGGGACGCCGCGCGCTGACGATCGGTGTGGACGCCAGTTCCTCCTTCGCCGGCCTTCTCCATCCGGGAGACCGCGTGGACCTTCTCTGCGAGCCGGACGGAAAAGGGAACGGAGGCCACCCCCTATGGGTCCGGGACCTGACGGTAGCGGCGGTGGACCGGAATTGCAACCGGCTCGGGAAACCTGTCGACTCGCCGGACATCGCCACCGTCACCCTGCTGGTGACCCCGACCGAGGGAGCGCGGATCGCCTCCTCGGCCGGTTCCGGCAGACTCCACTGGTTCCTCCGGAATCCGGAAGACAACACGGTCGTTTCCGCTCCCGCGAAAGGCGGTCCGAAGATCTCCCGGGCGGTGGAGATATGGAAGGGAGGCGTTCCGGAAAACCGGCAGCACGCGACGAAAGACGTCGCGCTGTGACGCGTCGACGGTTTCCCGCGCCGCTTGTTGTCATGATCCTGCTTGCCACGCCGGCAGCGAGGGGGGATTGCGCGGATATTCTCCGCATCCGGCCGGGATTCCAGCAGGTCCTCGAGCGTCGGGAGGTTTCCCGCATCTCGGTGGGGGACCCCGAGGTCCTCGAGGCCCAGCCGCTCCCGCGCGGCGACGGGATCCTGGTTGTCGGGAAAAAGGAAGGGGAAACGGACCTGATCCTTTGGGAGAGAGGTCACCGGACGAATTACCACGTGGAAGTGCGCCGGCCCCCGGAATCCGTCGCCAACGACGCCAGATCGTTTGCCGGCGCCTTCCCGGGGCTTTCCGTACAGGAGGCCGGAGGCTCCGTCATCATCAGCGGTTCCGTGTCCAACATCCGGGATCGATCGCTGCTGGAGGAGTATGCCCGGAGCCGCCCCGGGGTGCACCTCCGCCTGTCCGTGCCGGAGGAGAAGCGCACCCTCCTACTCTACGATCTGAAGATTCTCGAGATCGGCCGGGGAGAAACCGCGCAGCTCGGGGTCCGCTGGCCGGACGGCATTTCCGTAAAGGGGAACTTCTCCGGTGGAACCGGTGCCGACCCCGTCCTCTCCGTGGCTGCCGATTTCGAAACGCGCCTGAACCTCCTCCTGGCGGACGGGAGGGCCCGGATCCTGTCGAACCCCCGCCTGGCCTGCGAGAGCGGACAGGAGGCGCACTTCCTCGCCGGGGGGGAGATCCCCATCGTGATCGTCACCCCGGAAACCCGCACCGTGGAGTGGAAAACGTACGGGATCATCCTCCGGATCCGGCCGGCCATGGACGAGGGCGGCAAGATCCGGACGCACGTCGTCGCGGAGGTCAGCACGGTGGATCACGGAAGCGGAAGCTCCAACGTTCCGGGATTCCTGACCCGCCGCGTCTCCACGCATTTTTCCACCCCCCCGGGCGAGACGGTGATGCTCTCCGGCCTGGTCAAGAGCGAGATGGCCAAGGACGTTGCGCGGGTGCCGCTGCTCGGGCAGATTCCCGTGATCGGCGAACTGTTCAAATCCAGGAGCTTCCGGGAAAACCAGTCGGAGCTCGCGATCTTCATCACGCCAATGGAGGTTTCGGCGGACGCATCACGGGAAGCTGCCGCGTGGGAGGAGAAATCCCGCCGGGAGAAGGATGCCATGCGGTTCCGGCTCCTGGACTGAAGGAGGAACGCCCGATGCGCCAGGAACTTCGCAGCCGCCTCCACCAGTCGGTGCTGTCCCGACTGGACGGACGACGGACAGGGATCGGCCCCGACGGGAACGCCGCCCCGTTGCGCGCCCGCGCGGAGGAACATCTGCACCAGGAACTCGCGCGCACCTCCCTGGAAGGACCCGAGAGGGGCTCCCTCGTGCGGGAAATCCTCGACGAGATCTTCGCATACGGCCCGCTTACCCCCCTGCTGGATGATCCGTCGGTATCCGAGATCATGGTAAACGGCAACGATTCGATCTATCTGGAGCGGGAGGGGCGGGTGTACCGGCACGACGGGACCTTTCTCTCGGAGGAGTCCCTGAGGGCGACCATCGACCGCATCGTGTCCCGGGTCAATCGCCGGCTGGACGAGTCGTCCCCTTACGTGGACGCCAGGCTCCCGGACGGTTCCAGGGTCAACGCGATTATCCCTCCGATCAGCCTGACGGGTCCCTGCCTGACGATCCGGAAGTTCCGGGGAATGCCGTATACCCTCGAGGAACTTGTCCGCATCGGGTCGCTGGCACCGGACGCGGCGGAGTATCTCCGGGACGCGGTCGCGCGCCGGCGGAACATCGTCGTCTCCGGGGGGACGGGTTCGGGAAAAACGACCCTGCTGAACGCCCTGTCCCGTCACATCCCTGACGAGGAACGGATCATCACGATCGAGGACGCTGCGGAGATCCGCCTGCAGAAACCCCACGTCGTCCGGCTGGAAGCGCGGCCCCCCAACATCGAAGGACACGGTGCCGTCACTATCCGGGACCTCGTGAGGAACTCCCTGCGGATGCGTCCGGACCGGATCATCGTGGGGGAATGCCGCGGGGGGGAGGCGCTGGACATGCTCCAGGCGATGAACACGGGACACGACGGTTCCATCACGACGGGGCACGCCAACACGCCGAGGGACATGCTCCGCCGCCTGGAGACCATGGTCCTCCTCTCCGGCGTCGAGATTCCAATCCGCGCGATCCGGGAGCAGGTCGCCTCAGGCATCGACGTCATCGTGCACACCGCGAGGACCGGCGCCGGCGGGAGGGCCGTGACCTCCATCGTGGAAGTCGCCGGGATGAACGACGCGCAGATCCTGATCCAGGAGATCTTCCGCTGGGAGAAGCGCGGAGAGGGATCCCTTCCGGCCGGGAGGCTCGTGACCACCGGCGTACCGTCGTCGCTCGGAAAGGAAGGGGCCGCCGGATGGGACTGACCGCAGCGGAATCGATCCTGCTTTTTGCCGGTGCGGCGCTGGTCCTTCATTTCCTCCTGGAAACCGCTTTTCCCGGACTCCGACGCCGGTTCCTGCGGACCGCGGACCGCCGCTCCGCGGACCTCCGGGAAGAGTTCGTCCCTCTCGCGCCGGGGGTTGTCGCCCTGGGCCTCGTCGCTTCCGCTTCCGTTTCCGGGGCCGCGGCGTATGCCTTGACCGGTTCCGCATCGGCCGCCTTGCCCGCGCTCGTGGCGCCGGTGACGCTCTCCGGGATCGCGGTCCGGTGGTTCCGCGCACGGCGACGGGCGGCGATCCTCTCCCGGCTCCCGATCCTGCTGGACCTTCTCGCGGGCCATCTGAAGGCAGGGCACAGCCTGCCGGAATCCCTGGCGGAGAGCGTGCCGCTCCTCCCGCCGGGAATCCGGGAGGAGATGGGGTGGGTGCTCCAGCAGGTCCGGCTGGGTACCCCGCTCGCCGATTCCCTCCTCGCGTGGGAAAAACGGATCGGCGCCGAGGAGGCTTCCCTCTTCGTGCGTCCTCTCCGGATCGCCCTGCCGGGGGGCGCGAACATCGCGGAGCTTCTGGAGCAGACGCGGGACATCCTCCGCATGAGGGCCCGCATGCGGGAAAAGCTGCGCAGCATGACCGCACAGGCCCGCCTTCAGGCCGCCGTCCTGACCCTCCTGCCGCCGGGCTTCGCGGCCGCCCTCTCCTTCGTGGACCCGGGGTTCCTCCCGGCGCTTTTCGGCACCACACCCGGCAAGGCAATCCTGGTTTCCGTGTCCGTCCTCCTCGCGGCGGGTTGGCTCGTCATCCGGAAGATCCTCTCGGCCGGTTTGTGACCGCACCCGACCTCCTCCTGCTGGGCTTCTCCGCGTTCCTTGCGGGCGCGCTTGCCGGCCACATCCTCCTGCGCGGCATCTGCAGCCGGCATTCCCCCAACCTGCCGTCCGGATACAGAGAGCGGCACGCCGGCATCCAGGAGTGGCTCGACCGGCGGAATATCCTGAGGATTCCCGGAGCGTGCCTGGTCGACTCGGTTCGCCCCTGGGTTGTCGGAGAGTCCGCATTGGTCCTGTCGCTCGCCGCGGCGTGGCTCATCGGCGGGGGCATCCCCTCCGCCGTGAAGGCGCTCCCCGCGGCAGCGGCTCTGGGCGCCGGAATGGCGATCCTGTCCCTGCGCGGGGAGGCGAGGCGAGCGCTTCTCTCCATCCGGAAGGACCTGCCCGTCGCCTGCTTCTTCCTGTCCCTCCTCCTGGAGTGCGGGATGGGGCCATCCTCGGCCCTCCAGGAGACTGCCGCCGCATTGCCCGCGGGTCCCCTTGCGAGGGAACTGGGCGAACTCGTCCGGGCGCGCTCCATCGGCGTCCCGAGGGGGGAATCGCTGAATCGCTCCAGGGAAAGGGTCCCGTGCGAGGAGTACCGGCTGTTCCTGAACCATGTCCGCCAAGGGGAGCGCCTCGGGATCGGGCTTTCGAGGAGCCTCCGGGAGTTGTCGGCGAAAATGCTGGAATCCCGGAGGGACCAGGCGGAGACGATCGCGCAGCAGGCGGCCGTGAAGATGCTTGCACCCCTCGTGCTGTTCATCTTCCCGGCCGTTTTCCTGATCATTCTGTCCCCGGTCCTGTTCGGACTCTGGGGAAGATTCGGGGGATAAACGCGTTGGGGAACACGATGCGGCCATGGATGACAGCAGCGCTGCTGGCGGCCTTCCTGCTGGTGGGGGCGGAAGGCTCCCACGCGGGGGAAACGCCGGCTGGAACCCTTTCCGCCGGGCATCCGGATCATTCCCGGCAGGAGAAACTGCTGCTTTCCCTGCGAGTGGCCCGCGCGAACAGGAACGAACGGGCGACCGCCCGCTACAAATGCCTGTTGCGACAGCACCGGTGGAGGGAACGGCATTCCCGCACCGCTCCCCGGATTGCGGGACCTTCCGCTACCAGCCGGTGCCCGCCATCGGGACGATGAGCTTCGGGTTCGCGCCCGGACGGACGGTGATCGATTCGATCCGCTCCACCCCCAACGGCTCGTTCACGAAGCGCAGCCGGTTCCGGCCTGCCGGGAGCCGCACCGCCGTGAGGGGCGTTTCGCCGAGGTACCGGTCACCGAGGTACACCTTCGCCCAGGGAATCGCCTGGATCGCCTCGACCGTTCCTGTCGCCGGTTCGAGTTCGATCCTCACCGTGTCCCGATGCTCCAGCGCGCTTCCCGGCACGGCCTTCCGCTCGTACCCTTCCAGGTCCAGGAGAAGCCCCATACCGTTCAGCGCCGAGGCGTCCAGCAGGATCGGCGTCGCGCCGACCGTGGTTCCGTTCTCCAGGGATACGGACGCGCCGGCCGGAGCCGTTTCGATCCGGATCCGCCGGATTGCACCCCCCCCGCCGGCGGGGCCCCGGACGCTCTCCCGGGACGACGCCGCGGATGGCGGAAGCGCGGGGGGGGCGGGCGCGGAATCGACCGGGCCGGCTTCGGACCCTACACTCCCCGTGGATGCTGCCGGCGGTTCCGCGCCCGTCGACCCCGTTCCGGCCTGCCGCAATTCTTCCCGCCCCTTTGCCGGGGTGGTCCGGTCGGCGCCTTCCTTCTGCCACACCAGCGCCCCGCCCACGGCAAGGGCCACGAAAGCCGCGGCGGCGCCCACCTGCAACCCTCTCCCCCGGATACCGTATCCGGCGCGCGGTTCGCGGACCAACGAAGGGCGAAGGTTTCCCGTCTCCTCTGCCGGAGGGGTGACCGTCTCCTCCTCCGCCGATTCCGGGAAGAGGACATCCCAGTATCGCGCCAACGCATCGGAGGAAATCCGCGGCGGATCGACGCGCTCCAGGTCCCGGAGAAAATCCCCCGCCTTGGGATACCGTTGCGTCTGCCGGACCGCCAGCGCTTTCCGCAGGAGCCCCGCGATCGGCGGGTCGATCCCCTGGAACGGAAAGACAGCCGCATCGAACGAAAGGATCCTCTCCCGGATTTCCGCAGGCCCCTCGCCTTCGAAGAGCCTTCGGCCAAGGAGCAGTTCCGCGGAGATCACCCCGGCGGCGAAGAGGTCCGAAGCTTCCGTCGCTTCCTCCCCCCTTGCCCGCTCGGGGGAGAAGTATCCCGACTTCCCTCCGCGATCGATCCCCTGCTCCCCCTTCCCGTCAACGGTTCCG